>JBBDTT010000216.1:0-14159 GCA_040904285.1 Actinomycetota bacterium | reverse complement strand
GATCGAGGAGATGTTCACGATCGAGCCGCCGCCGGCGCGCTTCATCGGCTCGACCGCGGCGCGCATGCCGAGGAACGTGCCCACCTGGTTCACCGAGATGACCTGCATGTAGGCCTCGAGGGTCATGTCGGCGAGGGGGCTGAACTTGAGGATCCCCGCGTTGTTCACCAGCACATCGAGCCTGCCGAAGGCCGATTCGGTCTGCTCGACCGCCGACGCCCAGTCCTGCTCGTTCGTCACGTCCAGATGGACGAACGAGGCGACCTCACCCAGCTCGTCCGCGAGGGCCTTGCCGGCCTCGTCGGCGATGTCGGCGATCGCCACACGGGCCCCCTCCCGGACGAACCGGCGGGACTCCACCGAGCCCTGCCCGCCGGCGCCGCCGGTGATCAGCGCGACCTTGCCGTCCAGACGTCCCACGCCCCGCTCCTAGATCTCCAGCCGGTCGGCGAGGAGGCCGCGGTGATACGCGGGATCGCCGAACAGCAGCTCGCTGGTCTTGGTCCGCCGGAAGTACAGGTGGGCGTCGTGCTCCCACGTGAACCCGATCCCGCCGTGCACCTGGATGTTGGCCCGGGCGACGTCGAAGGCCGCCTCGGTGCAGTACGCCTTGGCCATGGGCGCGGCCAGGCGCAGCTCCTCCCCGTCCTCGGCCGCGGCCCACATGGCGTAGTAGGCGGCGGTCTTCGCCGACTCGACCTGCAGGAGCATGTCCGCGCACGCGTGCTTCACCGCCTGGAACGACCCGATGGGGCGTCCGAACTGCACCCGGTCCTTCGCGTACTGCACGGCCATCTCCATGGCCCGTTCCGCCGATCCCGTCGCCTCCGCCGCGAGGAACACCGAGGCTTGATCGAGGGTCTTCTCGATGGCCTCGGCCGCGCCGGTGGGTTCACCGAGCGAGCTCGCCGCCGCGCCGCCCAGCTCGATCCGGGCCTGTTTGCGGGTCCGGTCGATGGTCGGCGTGTGGCTGCGCACGACGCCCTCGGCGTCCGCGTCGACCGCAAACAGGCCGAGGCCCTCGGAGCCCGACGAGCCCGGGGCGCGCGCCGCCACGATCAGGACGTCCGCGGTGTGCCCGTCGACGACGTAGGCCTTCGTGCCCTCCAGGCTGAAGCCGCCGCCGGACTCCGTGGCCGTGGTCTCGATGGCGTTCCGCTCCCACCGCCCGGCCGGCTCGGCGTACGCGAATGCGGCGCGGCGCTCCCCCGACGCGATCGCCGGGAGCAGATCGGCCGTCTGCTCCTCGGTGCCGGCGTTCAGGATCGCGGCGGTCGCGAGGCAGGCCGACGAGAGAAAGGGCGCGCACAGCAGCGTCCGGCCCATCTCCTCGAGGACGATGCCGAGCTCGACGACCGAGAACCCCTGGCCGCCGTAGGCCTCGGGAACGTGGATGCCCGGCAGCGCGAGGTCCTGGGAGAGCTGCTTCCAGACGGCTTCGTCGTGGCCCTCGGACGTCTCCATGACCCGGCGGACCTCGGCGGACGGAGAACGCTCCTCCAGGAACCGCCGAACCGTCTTCCGGAGCTCGTCCTGCTCGTCGCTGAAGGTGAAGTTCACGGCTTCTCCCGTCCGACGATCCACATGGCGAAGAACTGCGAACCCCCGCCGTATGCGTGGCCCATCCCGATGCGCGCCCCGTCCACCTGGTGCTCGCCGGCCATCCCCCGAACCTGCAGCGCGGCCTCGGCGAACCTGATCATCCCCGACGCGCCGATGGCGTTGGAGGACAGCACCCCTCCGCTCGGGTCGACGGGCAGCTCGCCCTCGAGGGTCGTGGCGTCGTCGTCGACCATCTTCCACCCGCCTCCCTCCTCGGCGAAGCCGAGGTTCTCGAGCCACATGGGCTCGTACCAGGAGAACGGCACGTACATCTCCACGACGTCGATCTCGGACCGGGGATCGGTGATGCCGGCCTGCCCGTAGAGGTCGGCCGCGCAGTCCAGGCCGGCCTGCGGACTGACTTCGTCCCGTCCGGCCACCGCGATCGGCTCGCTCCGCATCGCCGTGGCGTGGATCCACGCGGGCGGGTTCGGGGCCCGGGTGGCCGCGTCCTCGCTCGCCAGGACCATGGCGCACGCGCCGTCCGAGGAGGGGCAGGTCTCCAGATACCGGATGGGATCCCACAGCATCGGGGAGGCCATCACGGACTCCAGCGAGATGTCCGGGATCTGGAGGTGGGCGTACGGGTTCTTGAGAGCGTTCAGGCGGTCCTTCACGGCCACCTTCATCCCGATGTGGTCGGGCGCGTTCGTGCGCCGGATGTACTCGCGGATGTGGGGGGCGAAGTAGCCGCCCGCGCCCGCGACCACCGGAGGGTTGAAGGGGATCTTCGGGGCGAGGGCCCACATGGTGTCCGACTCCGACTGCTTCTCGAAGGCGACCGTCAGGACGCGTTCGTGGATGCCCCCCTGCACCAGGCTCGCCGCCACGAGCGCCGTGGAGCCGCCCACGCTCCCCGCCGTGTGCACGCGGAACATCGGCTTGCCCGCGGCGCCCAGGGCGTCGGCCAGGAACAGCTCGGGCATCATCACGCCCTCGAAGACGTCCGGCGCCTTGCCGAGCACGACCGCGTCGATGTCCGCGAAGGACAGGCCTGCGTCCTCGAGCGCCCGAAGGGCGGCCTCGCGGACCAGACCGGGCATCGAGACGTCATCGCGCGCGGCCGAATACTTGGTCTGGCCGACCCCGATGACCGCGGTGGCGTCGCCCATGGCTCAGGCAGCCTCCGTGTCCAGCACGCACACCAGGTTCTGCTGCAGGCAGGGGCCGCTCGTGGCGTGGGCGATCGCCCGCGAGGCGCCGTTCGCCGCCAGGCGGGAGGCGGCCTCCCCGATGCGGACCAGCCCGGCCGCCATGATCGGGTTCGCGGAAAGCGCGCCGCCGCTCGGGTTGATCGTCACCCCGTCGGGGAGCCCCAGCGCGTCGCGCAGGATCAGCTCCTGGTGGGAGAACGGGGCGTAGAGCTCGGCCAGGTCGGGGGTGGCCTCGTGGACGCCCGCGCGGTGCCCGGCGAGGGTCGTCGAGGGCGACCGTGTCAGGTCGCGCGCGCCGAGCGAGTGGGCCTCGATGCGGTGATCGATCCCGCGTATCCAGACCGGACGCTGTGCGACCTTCGCGACGAGGTCTCCGGCGGCCAGGACGATCGCCGCCGCCCCATCCGAGATCGGCGGGAGGTCGTGCTTGCGCAGCGGGTCGGCCACGTAGGGCTCCCGCAGCAAGGCCTCGGGGTCGTGGTCTCCCGTCACCTGGGCGTGGGGATTGGAAGCCGCGTCCCGGCGGCTCCGCGCGGCCACCTCGGCCAGCGCGCGCTCGTCGGCTCGGCCGGTGTCGATCAGGGCGCGAGCCTGGAGCGCGGCGAGGCTCACCGCGTCGGGCCACAGCGGCCCGACCGTGTAGGGATCGAGCTGGAGGCTTAGCACCTCGCCCAGGTCTCCCATGGAGGACCGTCCGAAGCCGTACACGAGCGCCGAGTCGAGGTCGCCGTGCTGCAGCCGAACCCACGCCTCGTAGAGCGCCCACGCGCCGTCCATCTCCACGTGGGACTCGCGGATCGGCGGCCACGCCCCGATCGCGTCGAGGCCCGCGACGAACGAGAACGGTTGCCCCGCCAGGAAGTCGCTGCTCCCCGAACAGGTGAAGCCGATCTCCCGGCGGGGGACGCCCGAACGTTCGAGGGCCTCGGTCACCACCGGGGCGATCATCTCCGGCTCGTTGCGATCGTCGCGGCGAAGCGACCCCGACTGCGCGAAGCCGACGATGGCAACGGGTCGCGGCATCAGGCGCGTCCCCGCAGGTGCCGGGTGGGCGCGTCCGGCTCGCCCGACGGACGGAAATACTTGATGCGCGCGAGGCCCGTCGCCTCGTCGCCGGCCTCGACCCACACGGGTTCGACGCGCATCCCCATCCGGACCTCGGCCGGGTCCACCTCCTGGATCAGGTGGAAGAGCTCGGAGTCGGCCCCGTCCAGGAGCACCGAGGCGCAGACGTACGGGCACTCGACGGCCTGCCCGGCGAAGGGGAGGTTCACGATGCAGAAGATCGTGACGGTGCCGGTGCCCGGGACCTCGACCTCCTCGGGGGTCGGCACGCCGTCGCGAGGGCAGACCCCGCGAGGGGGGACGTAGACCTTGCCGCACTCGGGGCATCGCTGCCCGACCAGGCGGCCGTGATCGGTGACCTCGCGGAAGAACCGCGAGGCGGCGACCCCCGGCGTGTACCGGTACTCCAGCCGGATCGGTGAGATGAACGAGGTGATCGCGTCGGTCATCGGATCAGCCCTCCGGCTCGAAGCACTCGACGTCGGCGATGTGGCCCTTGCGATCCTCGCGCCACCTCGGGCGCACCCGCATCCCGGTGGACATTTCACCGGGATCCCCCGCATCCACCACGTGGAGCAGGCCGGTGTCGGCGCCGTCGAGGGTGATCAGGGCCCACGCGAAGGGGCGGTCGAGCGGATGCTTGGGCCTCGGCTCGGGGACCCAGGACCACGTCGTGACGATGCCCCCGGGGCCGACGTCGACGAACTCGCCCGTGGCCTCGCCCGTGTCGGGGTCGTACTCCGCCGGGGGACACAGCACCCTGCCGCTCGGCGCACGGACGGCCTCGAAGCGGCCCTCCTTCAACGCGCCCAGGAAGCGCCCGATGACGGGGCCGACGCTCCGCTTGTACGGGAACTCGAGGACGTGCTGCGCCGACAGGATCTCGGTGGCCATGTGGGAGAAAGTAGAACACGTTCTAAGTTCGGCGCGCAAGGCGCGGGAGAAGCTCGCTAGATCGCGCGCTCGCGGCCGGCCCAGTACGGGTCCCGGAGCCGTCGCTTGTAGAGCTTGCCGTTCGGATCGCGCGGCATCTCGTCGATGAAGTCGATCGAGCGGGGCATCTTGTACTTCGCGACGTGCTCGGAGAGGTACTCGAGGATCTCCCGCTCGAGATCGGGGCCGGGGGCGATACCCTCGACCGGCTCGATGACGCCCTTGACCTCCTCGCCGAGGTCCTCGTGAGGGATGCCGAACACCGCCGCGTCGGCGACCTTCGGGTGGAGCATCAGCGCGTTCTCGACCTCGGCGGGATAGATGTTCACGCCGCCCGCGATGATCATGTCCGCCTTGCGGTCGTTCAGGAACAGGAAGTCGTCCTCGTCCATGTAGCCGATGTCGCCGACGGTGAAGAAGCCGTCCTCGCTCCATGTCTTCTTCGTCTTGTCGGGGTCCTTGTTGTACTCGAACCGAAGATCGCCCATCTTCATCCAGATGGTGCCCGACTCCCCCGGCGGCAGCTCCTTGCCGTCGTCGTCCAGGACCTTCACCTCGCTGATGGGCCAGGCCTTCCCGACGGTCCCGGGCTTCTCGAGCCACTGTTCGGGCGTCACGAGGGTGCCGCCTCCCTCGCTCGCCGCGTAGTACTCGTCGATCACCGGTCCCCACCAGTCGAGCATCCGCTTCTTGGTCTCGACCGGGCACGGCGCCGCGCTGTGGATCATGTGCCTGAGGCTCGAGACGTCGGCCCTGTCGCGCTCCTCCTCGGGGAGGGCCAGCAGCCGGTGGAACATCGTGGGGACCATGTGGCTGGTCGTGACGCGGTACCGCTCGATCAGGCGGAGGGTCTCCTCGGGCGTCCATCGGTCCATCAACACGGCGGTGTGGCCGAGGTGCAGGGACTGGATCGTGAAGTTCACGACGGCCGTGTGGTACAGCGGCGCGACGGTGAGGTGGACGTTGTCGTCGCCCTGGTTGATCCCGAACAGCGCGAGGAACGAGCCGTACATCGCCCCGTTCGTGTCCGGGTCCACCATCGGCAGCGGCCGGCGAACCCCCTTGGGCAATCCCGTCGTGCCCGCCGTGTACGTCATCACGGCGCCCGAGGCCCGGTCCTCGGGGAGGGTGTCGGGCTGGCCGGCCTTGATCTCGCCGTACGGGCGAAAGCCGTCGATCTCACCGACCGCGAACCGGGCGTCATCCGGGAAGCCGGCGGTCTCGACGGCCTTGCGACACTCCTCCGCCAGCCGCTCGTGGCCGATGAAGGCCTTGGCCTCGCTGTCGGTGAGGATGTAGGCGATCTCGGGCGCGACCAGGTGGTAGTTGATCGGCACGACGTACCACCCGGCCTGGAGTGCGGCCAGGTAGATCTCGACGATCGGCGCGCCGTTCGGCAGGACCGCGGCCACCGTGTCGCCGGCCTCCAGCCCCAGCGCCCGGAGGCCGTGCACCAGCCGGTTCGAGGAGGCCAGGAGCTCCCCGGCGGTGTGCTCGGTCCCGTCGGGCTCGACGAGGGCGAGGTGCTCGGGATCCTCGGAGGCGATCTGCCAGAAGCCCATCCCCATGGCGAGCTCGAGTAGAACACGTTCTACCTGGCGGCCGCAAACGTGGTCTACTACCGCCCTCGTTTCGTCGACGGAGGTGGCAGATGCGCGGCGCGATCCTGATGGGGCTTGACCAGCCGCTCGAGGTCCGGGACGACCTCGAGATCATCGGTCCGGGGCCGGGGCAGGTACATGTGAAGGTCGCGGCCAGCGGTGTCTGCCACTCGGACTTGTCGCTGCAGAACGGGACCCTCCCCCATCCGATGCCCGTCGTCCCCGGCCACGAGGCCTCTGGCGTGGTCCTGGGCGTCGGCGAGGGGATCACCCACGTGCAGGCCGGCGACCATGTGATCATGGCGTTCTGGCCGCCGTGCTGGAACTGCGACTTCTGCTTGGGCGGCCAGCCCCACCTGTGCGAGACGTTCACCAACGAGGCCATCGGCGTCCCGCGCGTGAAGACGCCCGACACCCCGCTGTTCGCGTACGCGGGGCTCGGCTCGTTCGCCGAGGAGACCGTCGTCCTCGGTGAGGCCGCGGTGAAGATCCCCCAGGACATCCCCCTCGACATCGCCGCGCTGATCGGCTGCGGCGTGATGACCGGCGTCGGCGCCGCGCTCAACACGGCGAAGGTCAAACCGGGCTCGTCGGTGGCCGTCTTCGGGTGCGGCGGCGTCGGCAGCAGCGTGATCCAGGGCGCGCGGATCGCCGGGGCCACCCAGATCGTCGCCGTCGACCTGGTCGAGTCGAAGCTCGAGGAGGCGAAGAAGTTCGGCGCGACGCACGCGGTGGCGCCGGGACAGTTCGGGGCCGCGAACATGGAGGTCACCGGCGGTCGGGGGTTCGACTACGCGTTCGAGGTGATCGGTCGCCCGGAGACCATCCGCAACGCGTGGGACGCCACCCGTCGCGGCGGTATGACGATCGTGGTGGGGGCGGGCCGCATGGACGCGATGGTGCCGTTCAGCGCCTTCGAGCTCTTCTACCAGGAGCGCACCCTGAAGGGCTGCTGGTACGGCAGCGCGAACGTCCGGCTGGACTTCCCGAAGCTCCTCGCCTTCTGGCGCAACGGGATGCTCGATCTGGAGGGCATGATCTCGCAGCGGATCGACCTCGGTCAGATCAACGAGGCCTTCGAGGCCTGCGCCAAGGGCGAGGTCGTCCGCAGCCTGATCGAGTTCTCGTAGCAGGAACCCGCCGATAGGGTTGCCGTATGGCTGGGGCCGAAACCAGGAATCTCGACCAGCCCGACGAATCGATGGAGTTCGACCACGGTCGAACGGCATCGGTCCACATGGGTGACGTGACCGTCGGGCGACAGGTGCTCGAGCCTGGATGGCGATGGTCTACGCACATCCGCCCCATCGTCGGGACAGAACGGTGCGCGAGCTCGCACGTCGGCATCCAGCTCTCCGGACGCATGCACGTGGTGCTCCAGACCGGCGAGGAGTCCGAGGTCGGCCCCGGCGACGTCTACATCATCCCCCCCGGCCACGACGCCTGGGTGGTCGGCGACGAGCCGGTGGTCGCGATCGAGTGGAGCGGCGTGCGGGGCTGGCTCGACCCCATGGAATCCAGACGCTCGCGCCTGCTCGCAACGCTGGTGTTCACCGACATCGTCGACTCCACGGCCACCGCCTCCCGGATCGGCGACGCTCGATGGGGGGACCTGTTGGGGCGGCACAACGTCCGCGTGCGCGAGCTGCTCGCCCGCTACGGCGGCCGCGAGGTCAAGACCACGGGCGATGGGTTCCTCGTCATGTTCGACGGCGCCGAGCGGGCCGTGCGGTTCGCGGCCGCCGTGAACGCGTCATCGGCTGCGGACGGGCTCGTCACGCGCGCCGGCGTCCACACGGGCGAGGTCGAATTCGTGAAGGACGACCTTCAGGGTGTCGCCGTGCACGAGGCGGCCCGCATCGTCGACCTGGCGGGTCCCGGAGAGACGATGACGTCGGCCCTCACCCGCGAGCTCGTCTCCGGGGCGGGCTTCCGGTTCGAGGATCGCGGCGAACACGACCTGAAGGGGATCGAGGGGCCCCGCCGGGTATTCGCCCTCGCCACCGCCGAACGTTGAGCCTGGCGCCGCGTGCGAGCCGGTTCTTCACGCCGCCTGCGGCCGCCTGAGCGATCAGCGGGCGAGCTTGACCGGGAGGTGCTTCGTGCCGTTGATGAACGTCGAGCGAAGGTGGGCCTCGTCGCCGGCCTGCTGGATGTCCGGAACGCGCTTCAGGAGCTCCTCGAACATGACCCGGATCTCCAGGCGGGCCAGGTTCGCGCCCAGGCAGAAGTGCGGTCCGCCGGCGCCGAAGCCGAAGTGCTCGTTGGGGCTGCGCGTGATGTCGAAGCGGTGGGGGTCGGGGAACTCGGCGGGGTCGCGGTTCGCGGCGACGAACCAAAGGGTCAGGCCGTCGCCCTCCTTGATCGTCTTGCCGCCCATCTCCACGTCCCTGGTCGCCCACCGGCGGAAGTGCATGACCGGCGTGACGTGGCGGAGCATCTCCTCGACGCCGGTGTGCAGGAGCTCGGGCCGCTCGAGGAGCATCTGCCACTGCCCGGGGTTCTTGAACAGCTGCAGCAGTCCGCCGGCGATCAGGTTGCGCGTGGTCTCGTTGCCGGCGACCGCGAGGAGCAACAGGAAGGTGTCGATCTCCATGTTGGAGAGCGGCTCCCCCGTGTTCTGGACCTCGGTTTCCATCAGGACGGTGATGAGGTCGTCCCGGCGCTCGGCCCGGTGCTGCTCGGCCAGCCACTCCCAGTACATGTACATCTGGATCGCGGCCTGCTCGCCCTTCTCGGCGGTGTTGCCGAACTCGGGGTCGTCGAAGCCGATCATCGTGTTGCTCCAGTCGAGGACGCGGCCGCGGTCCTCCTCAGGAACGCCGACCATCTCCATGATCACCTGAAGCGGAAAATCCGAGGCGATGTCGGTGACGAAGTCGACCTCGCCGCGAGGGATGGCCTTGTCGATGAGATCGGCGGCGATCCCCCGAACGTGGTCCTCGAGGATGCCCACGCGCCGAGGCGTGAACCCCTTGTTGACGAGCTGGCGGAGACGCGTGTGCTTCGGCGGGTCCATGTTGATCATCATCAGCTCGACGCCGCTACCCGGCCGCATCATCTCCGGTCGAACGGGGAGCGCCCCGCTGAACGCCGAGGAGAACGTCTCCCACTCCTTGCCGGCCCGGCCCACGTCCTCGTAGCGCACGAGCGACCAGAAGCCGATGCCGTCCGCCTCGGGGTGGTACATGACCGGGTCGTTCTCGCGGAGCCAGTCGAAGCCGTCGTGGGGTACCCCGGAGGTGAAGTTGTCGGGGTTGTAGACGTCGATCTGCTGCGCTGCCTTCACGCTTCCCCCTCGCGTGCCGGGCGGGCCGGTTGAGGCAGAAAGTAGAACACGTTCTCATCCGGGGCGCAAGGTCGGGACGGCCCGTTCTCCTACCGACGGGGTCGCCCTCCCGGCCGGTTGCCCGGGCTGAGTAGAACGTGTTCTACTTCCAGCCATGAGCGACGAGCCGCACCTGCTGGTCGACCGCGACGGCCCCATCGTCACGCTGACCATGAACCGTCCGGATTCCCGCAACGCGCTGTCCGCCGAGATGCTCGCCCGCCTGGTGGACGCGTGGCACCTGATCGACGAGGACGACGAGATCCGAGTGGGGATCCTGTACGGCGGTCCGGATGTCTTCTGCGCCGGCGCGGACCTGAAGACCATGTTCAGCCCGGGGACCGACGAGTGGTCGAAACGGTTCCAGGACGATCCCGAGCTGGCCTGGAAGGGACTCCTGCGCAACTATCGGCTGACGAAGCCGCTCATCGCGGCCGTCGAGGGGTACGCCGTGGCCGGCGGGACCGAGATCCTGCAGGGAACGGACATTCGCGTGGCCGGAGAGGGGGCCCAGTTCGGCCTGGCGGAGGTGAAGCGCGGCCTGTTCCCGCTCGGGGGCTCGACGATCCGCCTGCGCCGCCAGATCGGGTACGCCGCGGCGATGGACATCCTGCTCACCGGCCGATTCATCCCCGCCGAGGAGGCCCTGCAGATGGGCCTGATCAACAAGATCGTCCCGAAGGGCGGGGCGCTCGCCGCCGCTCGGGAGTACGCGGCGATGATCGCGGAGAACGCGCCGCTGTCGGTGAAGGCGATCAAGCGCTCCGTCATCGAGACCGAGGGCTTGCCCGAGACCGAGGCCCTGGCCGTCGAGTTCAACATCGGCTTCCCCGTCTTCACCAGCGAGGACGCGCGCGAGGGCGCGAAGGCGTTCTCGGAGAAACGCCCGCCGGAGTACACGGGGAAGTAGGGAGTGCCCGCCGAGCGCCTCGCCGACGCCGTCCGGCGCCTGATCCGCCTGGCCGTGGCGACCGACGCGCCGCCCGAGGTCCTCGAGGAGGCGGTGGCCGAGCTCGAGGCCGTCGCCGACCGGCTGGAGAGCCATCCGCGCCGCGGCGCCAAGGAGCCGATCCTTCCCGATCTCAAGGAACTCCAGGCGACCTTCAGCGCCGATCCGGTCATCGGTGTCCGCAACCCGATCGCTCCACCGGTGGAGGCCTGGGTCGAGGGTCACGACGTCCACGGCCGCGTGACGTTTGAGCGGCCCTATGAGGGCCCGCCCGGCTACGTCCACGGCGCGGTGATCGCCGCGGTGTTCGACCTGATGTGCGGGCTGGCGAACCTCGCCGCCGGGAACGCGGGGATGACCGGGACGCTGACCATCAAGTACCTGCGGCCGACTCCGCTCGACAGGGAGATCCACATCGAGTGCCGGCAGATCGGCGCCGAGGGCCGCAAGACCTTCATCGGCGGCCGGTTCCTCGACGGCTCGAAGGTGACAGCCGAGGTCGAGGCCGTGTTCGTCAGTCTGATGGGCACCCGCGCGGCCGAATACTTCCAGCGCAAGGCCTGAGCACCCCAATCCCATGTCTCGAACGTATGTGGTGACCGGCTCCGCCAGCGGGATCGGGCGAGCGACGCGCCAGCACCTGGAAGCCGAGGGGCACCGGGTCATCGGCGTCGACCTGAAGGACGCCGAGGTGACGGCGGACCTCTCCACAGACGAAGGGCGCATGAGCATGGTCCGCCACGTCGAGGAAGCCAGCGGGGGCCTCCTGAACGCGGTGATCGCCTCCGCCGGGCTGTCGCTCGGGGAGCCGATCACTGTGCGGGTCAACTTTTTCGGGGTGGTGGCGACGCTGGAGGGACTCCGGCCCTTGCTCGCGCACGGCGAGGCCCCGCGCGCCGTCGCGCTCTCCTCGACCGCCGCGAACCACCCGGTTGACGACGGGATCGTGGAGGCGTGCCTCGCGGGCGACGAGGACGCTGCCGTCCGGGCGGGCACCGGGGCGGCCTACCTCAACTATTCGTCCTCGAAGCGGGCGCTGTCGCGGTGGATCCGCCGGACCGCGCCGACCGAGCCGTGGGCCGGGGCCGGCATCGCGCTGAACGCCCTCGCCCCCGGCGTCGTGGTGACGCCGATGACCCAGGGCATCGTGGACGACCCGAACGCGCGGCTGGTCATGGATCAGGCCGTGCCCATGCCCTACGGCGGTCACTCGAGGCCGGAGCAGCTCGCACCGCTCCTCGCGTTCCTGACCGGTCCGGAGAACACCCACGTGACCGGTCAGATCGTCTACTGCGACGGCGGGGCCGACGCCGCGGTCCGCAGCGACGCCGTCTGGTAAACGCGCCTCAGCGCGCGGCGGTCTCCCCCGCGATCTCGCGGATCCGGGCGAAGGCCTCCTCGGCCTGGGCGACGAGACGGGCGACGACCTCCCCGGCCGGAAGCTCCTCGGTCATGCGCCCGACGATCTGGCCCACGGGCATCCCGGCGAGCTCGTTGGGCAGGTTCGAGAACATCCGGTGCTGGGCCTCGGCGGTGAGCATGAACTGCAGCGGCATCGGGAGGGGGTCGGGATTCTCCGGGTCGTCCCAGGCGTCGGTCCACTTCGTCTTCAGCAACCGTGCCGGCTTGCCGGTCCACGCCCTGGTGCGCACGGTGTCCCGGCTGCCGGCGTCCAGGAGCTTCTGCTTCACGGGACCGGGGATGTCGTTCTCCGGCGTGGTCAGCCAGATCGAGCCGGTCCACACGCCCTCGGCCCCCAGGGCCAGGGCCGCGGCGATCTGCCGGCCGCTCCCCACGCCGCCGGCCGCGAGGACCGGCTTCGGGGCGAGGGCGTCCACGACCTCGGGCCACAGGACCATGCTCGCGACCGTCCCGGTGTGCCCCGCGGCCTCGGTCCCCTGCGCGATGACGATATCCACACCCGCCGCGGACTGGGCCCGCGCCTGGTCCACGTGCCCCACCAGCCCGGCCACCGGGACGCCCGCCGCGTGCGATCGCTCGATCACGTCCTCGGGCAACGGCCCCAGGGCACTCGACATGAGCTTGATCGGGTGGTTGAAGGCGACGTCGATCTGCGGCATCCCGGTCGCCGCCGTCCACCCCAGCAGCTCACGGACCTCGGTCCCCTCGGCGAGCCGCGGGATGCCCGCTTCGGCCAGTACGCGTTCGACGAAGGCCTTGTGCTCGGGGGGGATCTGCTCCTCGAGGCCGGCCATGAGAGCGACCGGGTCGGAGATGTTCATGCCCTCGTACTTCACGGGCGTGACGATGTTCACGCCGTACGGCTTCCCCTCGGTGTGCTCGTCGATCCAGGAGAGCTCCTCCTCGAGCTCCTCGGGGCTGAAGCGAAGCGCGCCGAGCACGCCGAAGCCGCCCGCACGGCTCACCGCGGCGACAACCGCGCTCACATGGCTGAACGCGAAGATCGGGTGCTCGATCCCGAACTGCTCGGTGAGTCGCGTGCGCATAGCGGTCAGGCCTCCTGGAAAACCCGCTTGGCCCAGGGGTAGTCGGGCTTCCCGCTGGGGTGTCGAAGGATCGAGTCGGTGAACCGCCACTGGCGCGGGACCTTGTAGCCGGCGACGAGGGTTCGGGCGTGCGCCTCGAGGTCCGACTCCGCCGGGGCGGCGCCCTCGCGCGGCTGGATCAGCGCGGCGACCTTCTCTCCCCATCGCTCGTCGGGCACCCCGACCACGACCGCGTCGAACACGTCGGGGTGGGACTTGAGGGCGGCCTCGACCTCCTCCGGGTAGATCTTCTCGCCGCCCGAGTTGATGCACATCGCGCCGCGGCCCAGGACGGTGACGCTGCCGTCGGCCTCGACCTGCGCCATGTCGCCGAGGACCACCCACCGCTCGCCGTCGATCGTGAGGAAGGTCTCGGCCGTCTTCTGCTCGTTCTTGTAGTAGCCGAGCGGGATGCGGCCTCGCAGGGCCACCTTGCCGATTCTCTCGTCACCCGGCGAGAGGAACTCCCCCGCCTCCACGTCGACGACCTTCACGCGCTCGTTCATGAAGTAGCGCATCTTCTGGTCGCCGGGAGCCCCCATGCCGAGGAAGCCCGCCTCGGTGGCGCCGAAGTTCTCGGTGACGATCGTGTTCGGCAGGAGCGCGCGGAGCTTCTCCTTGACCGACTCGGAGAGCAGGGCGCCCGTCGAGCCGTAGTAGGTGAGCGAGGACAGGTCCCGCCGGCCGGCCGTGGCTTCGAGGACCTCGGCCATGGGCCGGGCCATCGCGTCGCCGACCAGGGTCATCGTGTTCACCTGCTCTCGTTCGACCGTGTCCCAGGCGAGGTCCGCGTCGAACCTCGGGATGAGCACGACCTTGTCGCCCCAGAAGAACGCGATGAAGACGGCGAGCTGCGCGGCGCCGTGGATCAGGGGCGGCGCGGGGAACTGGGTGACGGGCGGCTTGGCCGCGGCGGCCGGGGCGAGCTCTTCCGGCGCCGAGACGGGCTGGACGACCTGGTTCCCGCCGCCGAGCCCGGTGAAGAACACGTCCTCCAGGCGCCACACGACGCCCTTCGGC
>JBBDTT010000215.1:0-14556 GCA_040904285.1 Actinomycetota bacterium | reverse complement strand
CGTCGCCTTGACCTTGATCAGCGCGAGCTCGCCCTCGACCGCGATGCGCTGCTCCAGCTCGGCCACCTTCAGGACGTTGACGAGCTTGTTGAGCTGCTTCGTGACCTGCTCGAGGGGCTTGGTCTTGATCTCGACGACGATCGTCATGCGCGACGTGCCGTCCTCCTCGGTGTTGCCCACGGCGAGGCTGTGGATGTTGAAGCCCCGCCGGGCGAACAGCCCGGCGACCCGGGCGAGTACGCCCGGACGGTCCTGCACCAGCACGGAGACCGTGTGAAGGCTCATGGCAACACCACCTCTCAGGCGATCGGGGCGTCGGCCGGCTCGTTGACCGGCTGCGCCTGCTCGGGACCGAGGATCACGTCGTCGTTCGACCCTCCGGCCGGGACCATCGGGAACACCATCTCCGTCCGGTCCACCCGGAAGTCGATGACCACGGTCTTGTCCTTGACCGACAGCGCCTTGTCGATGACCGCGTCGACCTCGTCGGGGGTCTCGGCGCGCAGGCCGATCCCGCCGTAGGCCTCGGCGAGCTTCACGTAGTCCGGGACGTCCAGGCCGAAGTTCACCTGGGACTCGCGCCGGTCGTAGAACAGCTCCTGCCACTGACGGACCATCCCCAGGTAGCCGTTGTTGAGGATGCCGACGATGATCGGGATGTCCTCGAACGCGCACGTGGCGAGCTCCTGCGCGGTCATCTGGAAGCACCCGTCGCCGTCGATCGCGAACACGGTCTCGTCCGGCCGCCCGACCTTGGCCCCGAGCGCCGCCGGGACCGCAAAGCCCATCGTCCCCAGGCCGCCGGAGTTGATGAACTGCCGCGGCCGGTTGAACCGGTACCACTGCGACGTCCACATCTGGTGCTGGCCGACGCCGGCCACGATCGTGGCCTCGCCGCGGGTGGCCTCGTAGACGCGATCGACAACGTACTGCGGCTTGATCGGGCCGTCGTCGGTCTGGTCGTAGCGGAGCGGGAACCGCTCCTGCCAGTCCTTCAGCTGCGAGAGCCACCTGGTGCGGTCCGGGTTCCCCTTCTCGGAGACGGCTCGGGCGAGCTCCTTGGCCATGGCGCCCGTGACGTCCTTGGCATCGCCCACGATCGGGACGTCGGCGCGGCGGTTCTTGCCGATCTCGGCCGGGTCGATGTCGACGTGGATGATCTTCGCGCCGGCCGCGAACGTGGCCAGGTTGCCGGTCACCCGGTCGTCGAAGCGCGTGCCGAGGGCCACCAGCAGGTCGGCCTTCTGCAGCGCGGTGATCGCGGTGTAGTTGCCGTGCATGCCGGGCATCCCCAGCCCCAGCTCGTGGGTGTCGGGGAACGCGCCCCGGGCCATGAGCGTGGTGACCACCGGGATCCGGCCCGTCTCGGCGAGCCTGAACAGCTCCTTCGACGCCTCGGACTTGATCACGCCACCGCCGACGTAGAGCACCGGCCGTTCGGCGGCCATGATCAGCTTCACGGCCTCGCGGACCTGCTTGAGGTTGCCCCTGGTGGTCGGCCGGTAGCCCGGGAGGTCGACCTGCTCCGGCCACTCGAAGTCCGACTGGTTGATCAGCACGTCCTTCGGGATGTCGACCAGGACGGGGCCGGGCCGGCCGGTCGTCGCGATGTGGAACGCCTCGCGGATGACCCGGGGGATGTCGTGGGGGTCCGTCACCAGCCAGTTGTGCTTCGTGACGGGAATCGTGATCCCGGTGATGTCCGCCTCCTGGAAGGCGTCGTTGCCGACGACGGCGGTCGGGACCTGTCCGGTGATCGCCACCACCGGGACCGAATCCATGAGCGCGTCGGCGAGCGCGGTGACCAGGTTGGTCCCACCGGGGCCGCTCGTCGCCATGCACACGCCGGCCTTGCCGGTGGCGTGGGCGTACCCCTCGGCCGCATGACCGGCGCCCTGCTCGTGGCGCATCAGGATGTGACGGATCGAGGAGTCGAGCAGCGGGTCGTAGGCGGGCAGGATCGCGCCGCCGGGGATGCCGAAGACGACATCTACGCCCTCGTTCTCCAGGCTTCGCATCAGCGACTGGGCGCCGGTGAGGCGCTCGGGCTTGGATCGCGACGGTGCCATGTCGGTCGTCTCCTCTATCGGGGGTCGGGGGGTCAGCTGGCCTCGGTCCGGGCCTCGACGGGCTCCGAGGGGGTCATGTGGACGCGGTAGCCGCGCTTGCTGGCCAGCGCCAGGCACGCGCGCTCGAACTCCCACGGGGTCCAGTCGCGCCGGCGGACCTGCACGGCGTCCTCGTCCTCCTCGAACGGCGTCGAGAAGTAGTGCATCTCGCCCGCGAAGTACGTGGACAGGAAGTCCCGCTCCTGGGGATCGTGGACGTTCAGCTTCACCTGGCCGGGGCCCTCCCACTGGGCGGAGCCGACCTGGTCCTTCTCATCGTGGAACTCGAAGCGCATCTGGAACGACCTCCTCCTGCTCGAGGGGTGCATCTCACCCCTTCCGTATGTCTCGGGCGGTTGGCTTCGGCGGTGAAGCCGGGGGAAACAAAAGACCCCCGGCTCTGCCGGAGGTCTCTGGCGCGTGGCGGGCGTGCTTCGCCCCGCCCCGCGCCTATCGAATAAGTACGAGGCTCAGGCTGGTGTGAACGAAGTCGGCCGTCCTGAACATGGACCGCCCATGATGCGCCCGATCCGGCGCTCCGTCAAGTGCCCGGCCCGGAAGGACGCTGCGGGGACGGCCGGAGCTCAGGCCACCTCGGCGGCGAACAGGGACTTCTCGGCGGGGTAGAGCGTGAACACCCAGGCCTGCTCGCAGGCGGGGTTCGGGCACCGGACGACCCCCATCCAGGAGGCGGTCAGGGCGCCGTCGCGAGAGGGGGTGAGGTGCTCGGACGGATCGAACTCGGCGCGGCCGGTCTCACCGTCGAACGATTCCTCGAGCTGGTACGAGACCGGCACGACGTCGCCGCACGAGGGGCAGGTCCACCATCTGGCGTTGTTGACCATGACGCAAGAGACAGTGCCCGCCACGTCCCCGTGGGAAACGCCTTCGGGCGAACCGGCCAAACGGGCAGAGCATGCGCCCAAACCCCCGATCGGCCAGCCTCCCGGACGGGTACGATTCCGCGCGATGCCCGAGGTCACCGTTCGCGATCTGCTCACGACCGACGCGGTCACCGTCAGCCCCGGTGACAACATCGGCACGGCCGCCACCGCGATGCGCGAGCGCGGGGTCGGTTCGGCCCTGGTCACCGAGAACGGGCGCCTGGTCGGCATCATCACCGAGCGCGACATGGTGAGCTCCACGGCCGGCGGCGCGCAGCCGGAGACCTCGCTGGTGTCGGCGTGGATGACGCCGGACCCCGTGACTGTGAAGGCCGAGACCTCGGCGGACGAGGCCCTCGACGTCCTGTCGCAGAAGGGCTTCCGCCACCTGCCGGTGGTCGAGGACGGAAAGCTCGTCGGCATCCTGTCCCTGCGCGACCTGATCTCCGGTGTGCGCATCTCGATGGTCGACCCCTCCAGGCCGGGCACGGCGAAGGGCCTCGAGAACGTCGTCGTCGGAGAGACCCGCAAGAGCTTCATCGACGGCGAGAAGGGCCGGCTGGTCTACGCCGGCCACGACGCGGTGCGACTGGCCATGGACCATCCCTTCGAGGCGGTCTGGTTCCTGCTCCTCGAGGAGCGCCTGCCGGACGAATCCGAGCTCGAGTCGTTCTCGGCCGACCTGGCCTCCCGGCGCCGGCTGACCGCCGAGGACGTCGGGGTCGCCGCGGCGGCGGGCGTCGGCGGTCCGATGTCCGCGCTGCGGTCCGGCGCCTCGGCCCACGCCGCCCACTGGGGGTACGAGCCGTGGCTCGAGGAGTCCGACCCCGGGAAGCCTCGCGAGGACGTCCTGCGGCTCGCCGCCGCGTTTCCCGCGATCGTCGGCGCGATCCGCACCGGGGGCGAGGTGGTCGGCCTCGGCGAGGGTGGGCACGCGGCCGCCTACCTCCGGGCCGTCACCGGGAACGAGCCCACCCCCGAGCAGGTCACCGCGATGAACCGGTACTTCACGCTCACGGCCGACCACGGCATGAACGCGTCGACGTTCACCGCCCGGGTGGTCGCCTCGACCGGCGCCGACGTGGGGGCGGCGATCGTGGGCGGGATCGGGGCGCTCTCGGGGCCGCTGCACGGCGGGGCGCCCTCGCTGGTCCTCGACATGCTCGACGCCATCGGCTCGAAGGAGCGGGCGAAGGACTGGCTGGCCGAGCGGGTCCGGGCGGGAAACCGGCTCATGGGCTTCGGCCACCGCGTGTACCGCACCGACGACCCCCGCGCCCTGGCCCTGAGGCGCACGGCCGAGGAGTTCGGCGGCGGGAGGGTCGATCTGGCCCTGCACGTCGAGCAGATGGCGCACGAGGTCCTGCGCGAGCTGAAGCCGGGGCGTCCCCTGTACACCAACGTCGAGTTCTATTCGGCCGTCGTGTTCGAGATGGCCGGGATCCCGCGGCAGCTGGCGACGGTCACGTTCGCGTGCAGCCGGGTCGTCGGGTGGGCGGCGCACATCCTGGAGCAGATCGCGGACAACCGCCTGATCCGGCCGACGGCGACCTACGTCGGCGACATGCCCGACTTCGGCGACTGAGCCGGGGGGACGACGCGGTGACGCCGCGGGTCGAGCTGGCTCTCGGCGACATCACCGAACAGGACGTCGACGCGATCGTCAACGCGGCGAACCGAAGCCTGCTCGGCGGCGGGGGCGTCGACGGCGCGATCCATCGCCGGGGCGGTCCCGAGATCCTGGCCGAATGCCGGCGTCTCCGCGCCGAGCGCTATCCGGACGGCCTTCCCACGGGCGAGGCGGCGGCCACCACGGGCGGCCGGCTCCCCGCGCGCTGGGTGATCCACACGGTCGGACCCGTGTTCGCCTCCACCGAGGACCGATCGTCGCTCCTCGCCCGGTGCCATGCGCGATCGCTGGAGGTGGCGGACGAGCTCGGCGCGGAGTCCGTGGCCTTTCCGGCCATCTCCACCGGCGTCTACGGGTACCCCCTGGAGGTGGCCGCCCCCGTGGCGGTCTCGGCCGTCCGGGGAGCATCGACGCGCGTGAAGACGGTTCGATTCGTGCTGTTCGACGCCGGCGCGCTGGCGGCCTTCGAACGGGCCCTCGCCGGGAGCTCGGGCTAGGGCTCGACAGTTCGCTCGGCGAGTTCGTCGTTCACCGAGGACGGTTCCGGGACGGGCACGCCCGGCCCGAGGGGGAGCCAGGCCTCGACGACCGTGCCACCGCCCAGCGTGCCGTCCACGCGGCACCATCCTCCGGCCGCCGCGGCGCGCTCGCGCATCCCCAGGACGCCGAAGTGGTCCGCCAGGTCCGGCGGCGGCCCGGCCACGCCCACCCCGTCGTCGGTGACGGTCAGGCGGAGCCCCCCGTTCGCCGGCTCGATGCGGACGTCCACGCGGGTCGCGCGGGCGTGCTTGCGGACGTTGGCCAGGGCCTCCTGGCCGATCCGGTAGGCGATGGTCCGAAGCTCCAGCGGCGGCTCCTCGGGCAGGGTGTTCTCGACGGTGAACTCCAGGCCGTCCTCGGTCTTGACCCGGCCGAGATAGGTGCGGAAGGCGGCGGCCAGGCCCGCCTCCTCGAGCGCGGGCGGCCGCAGCTCGAACATGAGCTTGCGCATCCGCTCGAGGGCGCCGCGCACGGCCTCCTGGATCTGCTCGAGCCGGGCGATCGCGTCGGGGTCGTCGATCCGGCTCCGCAGGCCGTCGAGTCGCAGGGCGACCGCGGTCACCGACTGGATCGAGTCGTCGTGGATGTCCTCGGCGATGCGCACCCGCTCCTCCTCCTGGGCTCGGACCAGGCGTGACATGAGGTCGCGGCGCTCGTCGAGCAGGTCGGCGAGCTCCTTGTGCGAGCGGGTGAGGTCGCCCGTCTGGCGGCGAAGCGTGGCCCCCGCGTTCCCCACGAGCGGCAGCAGCACCACGTAGAGCAGGGCCAGCCCGGCGATCAGCACGATGTCCTGTCGTGCGAGGGTCTGCGCTGCGTCGGCCTGGGTGGCCGCGTGGTCCTGGTAGAGCTCGGCCACGGCGGTGGGCGTCCGCGAGCCGCCCACGCGGAGCGGGGCGTACGTGGCGTGGAGGCGTTCCGCGAGGCCCCGCTCGTACACGTTCTCCTCGGCGGAGAGGTCGGTGAGCTCCCCGATCGGACCGTCCCGGATGACCTCGGCCATCTCGTGCTCCTCCTCCGGGAAGCGGACGCCGACCAGGCGCGGCTCGTCCGAGAAGACGATGGTCCCGTCAGGCCGCCACACCTTCAGCCGAACGGCGCCGCCGGTCAGGACGCGCTGCTCGACCAACAGGAGGAGCTCGTCGTACCGCTCGCCGGTGACGGGCGCGCGGACGTCGGCCGGCTGGAGCTCGCGCTCCAGGATGGACCGGGTGACGAAGAGGGCGTGCTCCAGGGCGTCGTCCTCCGCATGACGCAACGCGTCGCGCGAGAGCAGCACGTGCAGCGCCACGCCGACCACGACGAAGACGGCGAGGGACGCGATCGCGAAGCGCAGAACGAGGCGGCCGCCGGGTGCGGAGAGCGGCTCGAGCGGGGCTTTTCGGGGCATAGGGCTGGATTTCGCGGCCGGCGGTGAGGGGTCCTGCCCCCCGGGCGCCTACCCGCAGACGGCCCCCCTCGAAGCCGTCGAGACCAGACGCGCGTACTTCGCCAGCGCCCCGTGGGCATACCGCGGCTCCGGCGCCTTCCAGCCCGCGCGCCGGCGATCGAGCTCCTCGTCGGCGACCTCCAGGTCGATCCGGCGGGCGTCCACGTCCAGCGAGATCGTGTCGCCCTTCTGCACCAGGGCGATCGGTCCACCCACGGCGGCCTCCGGCGCCACGTGGCCGATCGCGAAGCCGTGGCTGGCTCCCGAGAACCGGCCGTCGGTGACCAGGGCCACGGTCTTGCCGAGGCCGGCGCCGACGACCGCGGCCGTGACGGCGAGCATCTCGCGCATCCCCGGCCCCCCGCGGGGTCCCTCGTAGCGGATCACGATCACGTCGCCCGCGACGATCCCTCCGTGGGTGACGGCCTCGAAGGCGTCCTCCTCGCGCTCGAAGACGCGCGCCCGGCCGCGGAAGGTCGTTCCGTCCATGCCGGAGATCTTGCCGACCGAGCCCTCGGGTGCGAGGGACCCCTTGAAGATGGCCAGCCCCCCGGTGGCGTGGATCGGCTCGGCGAACGGCCGCACCACGTCGCCGTCCGGCGCCGGCGGATCGAGCTCCGCGAGGTTCTCGGCCACCGTCTTCCCCGTGATCGTCATCGCGTCGCCGTGGAGGAGCCCCGCCTCGAGCAGGGCCCGCATCACGACCGGCACCCCGCCCACCCGGTCGAGGTCGGCCATGACGAACCGCCCCGCCGGACGAAGGTCGGCGAAGTGCGGCACGCGGCGTCCGATGCGGTCGAAGTCCTCGATGTCCAGCTCGGCCTCGGCCTCGACGGCGATGGCCAGCAGGTGCAGGACCGCGTTCGTGGATCCGCCGCACGCCATGACGACGGCGATCGCGTTCTCCAGGGCCTCGCGGGTGATGATCGCCCGGGGGCGGAGGCCGAGCTCCAGCGCCCGGACTGCGGCGACGCCGCTGGCCCGCGCCAGGTCGTCGCGCCGGGGATCGACCGCCGGCGGAGAGGCGCTGCCGGGGAGCGACATCCCGAGGGCCTCGATGGCGGCGGCCATCGTGTTCGCGGTGAACATGCCGGCGCACGAGCCCGGACCGGGACACGCGCTGCGCTCGAGCTCGAGGAGGTCCTCGTCGCTCATCTGCCCGGACGCGTTGGCGCCCACGGCCTCGAACACGTCCTGGATCGTCACGTCGCGGCCCCGGAAGCGACCGGGCAGGATCGTGCCGCCGTAGATGAACACGGCGGGCAGGTCCAGGCGGGCGGCCGCCATGACCATGCCGGGAAGGCTCTTGTCGCACCCGGCGATCGTGACCATCGCGTCCAGGCGCTCGGCGTGCATGACCAGCTCGACGGAGTCCGCGATGACCTCACGCGACACCAGGCTCGCCCGCATGCCCTCGGTGCCCATCGAGATGCCGTCGGAGACCGCGATCGTCGTGAACTCGATCGGGAACGCGCCGGCCTCGCGCGCACCCTCCTTCGCGGCCCCGGCGAGCCGGTTGAGGTGGTAGTTGCACGGCGTGACCTCGTTCCACGAGGACGCGATGCCGACCTGGGGCCGCGCGAAGTCCGCGTCCGAGAAGCCGACCGCCCGGAGCATGGCTCGCGAGGGTGGACGGACGACGACGTCGCGGCTTCGGTGCTGGAGGTCCTCGGTCATGGGAGGGGCCCAGTGTAGGAGCCCGCCCCGCCGGCCCGCTCCCGGAGCGCGCCCAGCCGCTCGCGCAACGTGACCAGCTGCGCGACGACCGATTCGGGCGACGTGCCGCCCGGAGTGGTCCGGCGCCGGACCGAGGCCTCGGGGGTGAGGATCGCGGCCACGTCGGGGCCGAACAGCTCCGACCATCCCGCCCATTCAGCCGCGTCGACGTCGGCGAACGTGCGGCCGTCCCCTTCGAGCTCGGCGACGATGCGTCCGGTCAGGTGGTGCGCGTCGCGGAACGGCATGCCTGCGGAAACCAGCCGCTCCGCCAGGTCGGTCGCCAGTAGGAAGCCGTCGCCGGCCGCGGCACGCATCCGCTCGGTGTCGAACGTGAGCCCGCGAACCATCGCGGCCAGCGCCGCCAGCGCACCGGCGAGGGTGTCGTGGGCGTCGAACAGCGGCTCCTTGTCCTCCTGCAGGTCGCGGTCGTAGGCGAGGGGCAGCCCCTTCATCGCGGTGGCCAGCGCCACCAGGTCACCGAGGACCCGCCCCGCCTTGCCCCGGACCAGCTCGGCGACGTCCGGGTTCCGCTTCTGCGGCATCATGCTCGACCCCGTGGCGTCCGCGTCGGCCGGGCGCGCGAAGCCGAACTCCTGGCTGGACCACAGGACGAGGTCCTCGGCCAGCCGCGACAGGTGCACGGCGAGGATGGTGCCCGCCGACAGGAGCTCCAGGGCGAAGTCGCGGTCGGACACGGCGTCGATGGAGTTCTCGAACGCGCCGGCCATCCCCAGGCGCCGGGCCGTGACCTCGGGGGCGAGCTCGAGGGTGCTGCCGGCCAGGGCCCCCGCCCCGAGCGGGCTGGTCGCCGCGCCGGCGGCGGCGCGCAGCAGCCGGTCCGCGTCCCGCGCGAGCGGGAACGCGTGCGCCAGCAGGTGGTGGGCCAGGAGCACCGGCTGGGCCCGCTGGACGTGGGTGTACCCGGGCAGGATCGCGTCGGGATGTTCCTCCGCCCGCTCGGCCAGCGACTCGGCCAGGTCGGCCGCCGCGCGGGCGCGCCCGCTCGCGGCGTCGACCCTCCACAGACGCAGGTCGGTCGCCACCAGGTCGTTCCGGCTTCGCGCGGCATGGATCCGCGCACCGGTCGAACCGAGGCGTTCGATGAGCGCCCGCTCGATCGCGGAGTGCACGTCCTCGTCCTGATCGGTCCACGCGAAGGTGCCCGCGGCGATCTCCGCGCCGACCTCCTCGAGCGCACCGAGGACCGCCTCGGTCTCGTCCCCGCTCAGCAGGCCCGCCTCGCGGAGGGCCTCGGCGTGCGCCGCGGTGGCGCGGACGTCGTACGGGGCAAGACGGCGGTCGAAGGCGAGGGAACTGGTGAAAGCCAGCGTGCCAGACGAGGGACCTTGCCCGAAGCGGCCGGACCAGAGAGGACGAAGCCCGCCATCGCCCATAGTTGCCGGCGGCTGACCGGCAGCCGAAGAAACCTGAGGGGAAGCCGCGGGCGTGGCGCCGACGGCCGGCGGAACAGCTTCGGGCGGGCTGGCTTCGTCTTCGGATGCGGCGGGTGGGGTTGTCGTCCCCGTCCCATCCGCCGCGTTCGCGTTGCGGGCCGCCCAGGTGCGCAGCGGCAACGACCACAGGCGCACGAAGCCCTCGGCGTGGCGATGGTCGAACCGGTCTCCGCCCGCGTCGTACGTCGCGAGCGACAGGTCGTAGAGCGCCAGGTCCGAGCGGCGTCCGGTCACCCGGCACGATCCCTTGTGGAAGCGCAGGCGAACCTCGCCGGCGACCGAGGACTGGGTGGACGCCATGAAGGCCCGCATCGAGGCGTGCAACGGGCCGTGCCACTGCCCGTAGTAGGCCAGCTCCGCCCACCGGCGCTCCAGGCCGGCCTTCTCGTGCGCGACCTCGCGCTCGAGGGTCATCGACTCCAGGTCGCGGTGCGCGGCGATCAGGGCGAGCGCCGCCGGCACCTCGTACAGCTCGCGCGACTTGATGCCCACCAGGCGGTTCTCGACCATGTCCACCCGGCCGAACCCGTGGCGGCCCGCCACCGCGCCGACCCGGCGGATCAGCTCGACCGGTCCGAGCGGGGTCCCGTCCACCGAGACCGGCAGCCCGCCCTCGAACGCGACGACGATCTCCTCGGGACGGTCCGGCGCCGTCAGCGGGTCCGCGGTCCACGCGAACGCGTCGGCCGGAGGCTCCTGCCACGGGTCCTCGAGGGGCCCGCACTCGATCGTGCGGCCCCACACGTTCTCGTCGACCGAGTACACCTTCGCCTCGGCCGTGATCGGGATGTTCCATTCCGCCGCCCGCGCCACGGCCTCCTCGCGAGACATCGCGTGCTCGCGCACGGGCGCGAGGACCTCGAGCTCCGGCGCCAGCGCCGCGAAGGAGGTCTCGAACCGGACCTGGTCGTTGCCCTTGCCGGTGCACCCGTGGGCCAGCGCCGAGGCGCCCGCTTGTCGAGCGACGGCCACCACCTGCTCGGCGATGAGGGGGCGGGCCAGCGAGGACACCAGGGGGTACTGGCCCTCGTACAGCGCGTTGGCCTGCAGCGCCGGCCAGCAGAATCGCGTGGCGTACTCCTCGGCGGCGTCCACGACGACGAGCTCGGCCTCGGCGGCGTCGGCCCGGGCGCGAACCGACTCGAGGTCGATCTCCTGGCCGACGTCGACCAGGACGGCGATCACGTCCCACCCGGCCTCCTCGCGCAGCCACCGCGCGGACACGCTCGTGTCGAGCCCGCCCGAGTACGCGAGCGCGGCCCGGCGCGGGGCACTCACGCCAGCCCCGCCAGCTCGCGGAGGCGCTTGGCGACCGTGCCCGCCCTGGAGCCCTCGCGGACGACGACCAGGATCGTGTTGTCGCCGGCCACGGTGCCGAGCAGGCCCGGCAGCGTCGCGTGATCCAGGACCTCGGCCACCGCGTTGGCGGCGCCGGGCGGGGTCCACACCACGCACAGGTTGCCCGAGCACTCCACGCCGGCGACGAACTCCGACAGGACCTGGCGCAGATGCCGGTCCGAGCGCGGCGCGGCGACGTCGTTCGGGTCGGCATAGCGGAGGTGCCCTTCGCCGTCACGGATCCGGACGAGCCCGAGCTCCTCGAGGTCCCGGGAGATCGTCGACTGCGTCGCGACATGGCCTGCCCGGGAGAGGCGCTCGCGGATCTCCTGCTGGCTCCCCAGCGGTTCCCGGCGGACCAGCTCGAGGAGCGCCTGCTGTCGCTGGCGCTTCACGCGAACACCTCGCCCGCAGCGCCGGCGAACGCGGCGACGAACTCCTCCACCTCGGCCGGCGTCACGATGAGGGGCGGGGTCACCCGGACCACGCCGGGGCCGGCCTCGGTGGCCAGGGCGCCCTTCCCGATCAGGGCCCGTACGACGTCGCCGGCCCGTTCGGCCTCGAGCGCGGCGCCCAGGAGCAGACCCGCGCCCCGGACCTCGCGGACACCGGGCAGCCCCACCAGGGAGGCCCGGAGCTGGTCGCCACGGTCGCGTGCGTTCTGCCGCAGGCCCTCGGACTCGATGACGTCCAGCACCGCCAGGGCGGCCACACAGACCACCGGTCCCCCGCCGAACGTGGAGGCGTGCTCTCCCGGCCCGAACGCGAACTCGTCGCGCGCGACCGCCACGCCGATCGGCAGGCCGTTGCCCAGTCCCTTCGCCAGGGTGAACACGTCGGGCTCGGTGCCGGGGGTGGCCTGGAATGCGAACCACTCGCCGCACCGGCCGACCCCGGTCTGGACCTCGTCGTGGATGAGCAGCGCGCCGGCGGCGGTCGCGAACCGCCGGGCCGCCAGGAGGAACTCGGCGGTGAGCGGCACGACGCCACCCTCGCCCAGGACCGGCTCCAGCACGACCGCCGCGGTCCGCTCGCCGACGACGGCCTCGAGGGCCGCGACGTCGTTCGGGGGCACGTGGACGAACCCCAATGGCAGCGGTGCGAAGGGGGCGTGCTTCGCGGGCTGGCCGGTCGCGGCCAGCGTCGCGAAGGTCCGGCCGTGGAACGAGCCCTCGAGGGCGACGACCTCCAGGCCACCCTTCGCCCGGCCGTGCTTGCGGGCCAGCTTGAGGGCGGCCTCGTTCGCCTCGGCCCCCGAGTTCGCGAAGAACGTCAGGCCGAACCCCGCGAGCTCGGCGAGGCGTTCCGCGAGCCGCTCCTGCGGGACCGTGGCGTACAGGTTGGACACGTGGACGAGCTCCCCCGCCTGGGCCCGCACCGCCTCGACCCACCGCGGATGCGCGTGGCCGAGGGGGACCGAGGCGATCCCCGCGGCGAAGTCCAGGTAGGCCCGCCCCGCGTCGTCCCACACCCGGCACCCTTCGCCCCGGACGAGGGTGAGCGGATATCGCGCGTATGTCGGCATGATCGCCGAGCGGAGGCCGACGCTCACGTCGGCACCCCCTCGGCCAGGGCGGCGGCGAGCGGATCCGCGTCCTGCGTGAGCATCGTGCCGAGGCCCTCGGGGGTGAACAGCTCGAGGATCAGCGCGTGCTCCACCCGCCCGTCGATCAGGTGAGCCCGGCGCACGCCGGCCTGCATGGCCCCGATGGCGCTCTCGAGCTTGGGGATCATCCCCCCGTCGGCGACGCCGCTCGCCAGGAGCGTCTGCGCCCCGGTCACGCTCGTCTCGCTGACCAGCTCCCCGTCGCCGTCCAGCAGGCCGGGCACGTCGGTCAGGTACACGAGCTTCTCCGCGCCGAGCGCGGCCGCGACCGCGCCGGCCACCAGGTCGGCGTTCACGTTGTAGGCCTGTCCCTCGGGGTCGGTGCCGATCGAGGCGATGACCGGGACCACCCGCTCCATCAGGTGCAGCAGCAGCGAGGTGTTCACCCGCTCGACCTCGCCGACCAGGCCGAGCTCCTTGGCGCGGGGACGGACGACGAGCAGCGCGTCGTCGCCTCCCGACAGGCCCACCGCGGACGTACCCTGGCGCACCAGGTGGGACACGACGTCCTGGTTCACCAGCCCGAGCAGGACCATCCGGGCCACCTCGAGCGTCGCGGCGTCGGTCACCCGGTGTCCGTCGACGAACGAGGCCTCCAGGCCGAGGCGGGCCGCCATCTCGGTGATCTGCGGCCCACCCCCGTGCACGATGACGGGGCGGACCCCCACCAGCCGGAGCAGGGCGACGTCCTGCGCGAAGCTCTCTGCCAGCCGGCCGGCGTCCATCGCGGCCCCCCCGACCTTGATCACGACGATCGAGCCGGCGTGCTCCCGGAAGTACGGGAGCGCCTCGAGCAGCACGCGCGCCTTGGCAAGCGTGCGCTGGCGGACCTCCGGAGGCGCGGTGTTGGTCATGTCGTGTACTCCGCGTTGATCCGCACGTACTCGTAGCCCAGGTCGCAGCCGAAGGCGGTGGCCGAGCCGAACCCTTCACCCAGGCGGATCCGGATCACGACCTCGGGTTCCTTGAGGGCCTCGGCGCAGGCCACCGCGTCGAACGTCGCTGGGATCGCGCCCGCCCGGATCATCGCCGCCGAGCCGAGCGAGGCGTCGACCAGCCACGGCTTCAGCCGCACCCCGGCCGCGCCGATCGCCTGGAGCACGCGCCCCGGGTTGGGGTCCTTGCCGAACACCGCCGTCTTGACCAGCAGCGAACCCGCCACCGCCCGCGCCACCGCCCGCGCGTCGCCGTCACTGGAAGCCCCGTCCACCTGGACGACGATCGACGTCGTCGCCCCCTCGGCGCCGCGAACCGTCTGGCGCGCGAGGTCCTCGCACGCGGCGCCGAGCGCGTCGGCGAGGCCGTCCGGGCCGGGGCTCGTCCCCGAGGCCCCGTTCGCCAGGACCAGCACGGTGTCGTTCGTGCTCGAGCAGCCGTCGACCGTCACGCCGTTCCAGATCGGGGCCGCCGACCGCCGCAGCGCGGCCCGCACGGTGGTGGGCGAGGCCCCGGCGTCCGTGGTGAGGAACACGAGCAGGGTGGCGAGGTCGGGCGCGATCATCCCGGCGCCCTTCACGCAGCCCCCCACCGAGAAGCCGTCGGCCTGCACGAGCGTCTGCTTCGTGTGGCCGTCGGTCGTGAGGATGGCCTCCGCGAACGCGGGACCGCCGGCCCGCGACAGACCGGCCGCCGCCGCGCGCACCCCCGCGATCGCGGCCGGGAGCGGGATCCGCGGGCCGATGACACCGGTCGAGCACGGGATGACCTCGGCGGGATCGGCCCGGATGACCTCGGCGGCGGCCGCCGTGAGCGCCTCGGCGACCTCGACCCCGGCGTCGCCCGTCCCCGCATTGGCCAGGCCGCTGTTGACGACGACGGCCCGTGCGATCCCCGACTCCAGCCGGCGGCGGC
>JBBDTT010000214.1:0-14664 GCA_040904285.1 Actinomycetota bacterium | reverse complement strand
GGCGTGATCCTGCGCGAACGGGTCGCGCCGCGCCGGGCCGGACGCGCCGAGGCCGGGGCCGGGGCATGAAGGTCCTGATCGCGGGGGCGGGTGGGGTGGGCGGCTACTATGGGGGCCGGCTGCTGGCCGGTGGCCACGACGTGTGGTTCCTGGCCCGCGGGGCGAACCTCGAGGGCCTGCGCGCCAACGGGCTGAGCGTCGTGTCCGAGTTCGGGGACCTCCGGTTCAAGACGGTCAACACCGCCGACGATGGCGCGGACGCCGGGCGGGTCGACCTGGTCGTGTTCTGCGTGAAGACCTACGACAACGCCTCCGGCGCGGACGCCATCGAGGCCGCCGTCGGCGAGGGGACGGCGATCGTCTCCCTGCAGAACGGGGTCGAGAACGAGGCCTTCCTGTCCTCGCGGTTCCCCGGGGCCGAGACCGTCGCCGGCATCAGCCGCATCGAGGCGTGGATCGACGGACCCGGCGTGGTCCGCCAGCGTGGGCCCCAGACGAACCTGACCATCGGCGCGCCCCACGGCGGGCCGAGCGAACGGGCCGACGAGATCGGGGCGGCGTTCGCGAAGGCGGGCGTGCCCTGCGAAACGAGCGAGGACATGCCGGCCGTCCTGTGGTTCAAGCTCCTCGGGATCTGCGGCTTCGGTGGGGTGAGCGCGTACTGCACGTGCACGCTGGGCGAGATCCTGGCCGACGAAGACCTTCGCGCCCTGATCACCGGCTGCTGGAACGAATGCGGCGAGGTTGCCAGGGCCCGCGGGATCGGCCTCCCCGAGGACGCGGCCGGCGCGATGCTTTCCTACGGCGAGAACGTGCTGAACCCCGAGTTCAAGTCCTCGATGTGCCGCGACGTCGAGCGCGGCAAGCCCCTCGAGGTCGACGCGATCAACGGCGCCATCGTGCGGTTCGGCGAGGAGGCCGGGGTCGCCACGCCGAACAACCGGGGGGTGGTCGAACGGCTCCGGCCCCTGCATGAAGCCGCGATGGTCGCCCGCGCCTAGGGCCGTCGGATCAGCCGAAGAAGACCTGGGCCACGGCGTAGAGCTCGTCGGGAACCGTCTTGAGCTCGGCCACGGCGTCGTCGAGGGGTACGGCCACGACCTCGTTGCCGCGGAGGGAGACCATCTGCCCCCAGTCGCCCGAGGAGGCCAGGTCGATCGCGGCGACCCCGTAGCGGGTGGCGAGTATCCGGTCGAAAGCCGTCGGGGTCCCGCCCCGCTGGACGTGGCCGAGGATCGTGACCCGGGTGTCGAACCCGGTCCGGTGCTGGATCTCCTCGGCGATGACATTGGAGATCCCGCCCAGGCGGGGCCGGCCGAACTCGTCGCGCTCGTACTCCGGGAGGTTCAGCGTGCCCTCCCGGGGCAGGGCCCCCTCGGCGACCACCACGATCGAGAACGAGTGCCCGGCCGCGTGCCGGTGCCGGATGTGGTTGGCCACCTCGACCAGGTCGAACGGGTGCTCCGGGACGAGGATCACGTCCGCGCCCCCCGCCAGGCCCGAGTAGAGCGCGATCCATCCGGCGTGGCGCCCCATGACCTCGAGGACCATCACCCGGTTATGGCTCTCGGCCGTGGTGTGGAGGCGGTCGATGGCATCGGTCGCGACCTGGACCGCCGTGTCGAACCCGAACGTGTAGTCGGTCGAGGCGAGGTCGTTGTCGATCGTCTTCGGGACCCCGATGACGTTCAGCCCCTCGCGAACCATCGCCGCGGCGCACGAGAGCGTCCCTTCCCCGCCGACGACGATCAGGCCGTCGATGTTGTATCCGGCCAGGTTCTCCTTCACGAGGTCCAGGCCTCCCTCGATCTTGAAGGGGTTCGTCCGGCTGGTTCCGAGGATCGTGCCGCCCCGGTGGAGGATCCCCCGCGCGCTCTGCGGGGTCAGCTCGGTGACGGTGCCGTCCAGGACCCCCCGCCACCCGTTGCGGAACCCGATGATCAGGTCGCCGTGGACCTGGCAACCCTTGCGGACCACGGCCCGGATCACCGCGTTGAGGCCCGGACAGTCCCCGCCGCCGGTGAGGATCCCGATCCGTGCCATGACCGCTTTCTCCGTAATCGGCCCTCATCAGGGCTTCTGGGAGATTCAGGGGATTTTGGCGTCGACGCCGACCCAGCCGGGATTGTAGACTCACCATCCGCGCCCGATATGGCGCACCCGGAGGACTGGGGAAGGGTCCGAAGGACGGCCCGTACAGCCTCCCCCCCGATCTGAGCACGGCTCGCGCGTGCCGGAGGGTGGATGCGGAAGCTCATCATCGCGAGCGTCGGCCTCGTGCTGCTCGCCATCTCGGCGGGGGCGGGCGCTCAGGACATCGATTCGGAGATCGGCGGCGCGGAGAACGCGGCGGCGGTGGCGCGAGCGCGCCTGGACGCGCTCGAGGCCGAGATCGGCCTCCTCCGCTCCGAGCTCCACGAGGTCGAGGCCGCCGAGAACCGGCTCATCCGCTCGATCCTCAACTCGGAACGCCACCAGCAGGTCCTGTGGGCCCACCTCCAGGACGCCCGCCAGGTCCTCGCCCAGCGAGCGGCGGCGGCGTACCAGGTCGGGCCGGCGGCCACGCTGGAGATTCTCCTGTCGGTGACCAGCCCCTCCGAGCTCGCCTCGGCGCAGGCCTACACGCAGCGGGCGTTCGGGTCCGACACCGACCTGATCGGCACCGTCGAGCGCGCCCGCGCCGAGTCCGAGACCAACGCGGCCTACCTGCGCGAGCAGCGCCGAGCCCTCGAGGTGGAGGCCGACCGAGTGCAGAGCATCATCGATGGCATCTCGGCCCGCCTGACCGAGGCCGTGGCCGTCGCCGCCCAGGCGAACCTGGTCGTGGAGCAGCTCCACGAGCGAAAGCGCGAGATCGAGGAGGCGGCGCGGCGCGAGGCCCTTCGCCGGGCCCTGCTGGACCAGGCCTCCCACGGCGGCCCGTGGAGCGCCGACTGGGACGCGATCGCTATGTGCGAGTCCAGCGGCAACTGGGCGGCCAACACCGGCAACGGCTACTGGGGCGGCCTCCAGTTCCACCCCGGCACCTGGTACGGCTACGGCGGAGGCCCGTTCGACGGCAAGGGCCCCTTCCCGTACAACCGGGGCCAGCAGATCGGGGTCGCCGAGAAGGTCCTCGCCTCGCAGGGCCCGGGCGCATGGCCCCACTGCTACCGCTCGAACTGACCCGGCCCCACGCGAGCGGCTCGTGACCGTCCTCGCCATCGACGCGGGCACCACCGGTGTCACCGCCCTCCTGGTCGCCCCTGACGGCTCCGTCACGGGCCGCGGCTATCGCGAGTTCCCCCAGCATTTTCCGCGTCCGGGCTGGGTCGAGCACGACCCCGACGCGTGGTGGGCGGCGACCCTGACCTCGGTCCGGGAGGCCCTGGCCGCGGCGGGGATCGGCGCCGGGGACCTGGCGGCGATCGGGATCACCAACCAGCGGGAGACGACCGTGCTGTGGGACCGGGCCACCCTGCAGCCGGTGGCGCCCGCCATCGTCTGGCAGGACCGGCGGACCGCCGGGTTCTGCGACCGGCTCCGCGAGGAGGGCTGGGAGGACCGCGTCCGCGAGCGGACCGGGCTGGTGATCGACGCCTACTTCTCCGGCACCAAGCTCTGGTGGCTCCTCGGCCACGCGGACGGCGCTCGCGAGGCGGCGGCGGCCGGACGCCTCGCGTTCGGCACGGTGGACGCGTACCTGGTCGCCCGCCTGACCGCGGGTGCAGTCCACGCCACCGACGGCACCAACGCCTCCAGGACGATGGTCTACGACATCCACCGCCTGGCCTGGGACGAGGAGCTCCTCGAGCGCCTCGAGATCCCGGCGTCGGTCCTGCCCGAGGTCCGGCCCTCGAGCGGAGCGTTCGGCACCACCGACCCCGGAGCGTTCCTCGGAGCCCGGGTGCCGATCGCCGGGATCGCGGGCGACCAGCAGGCCGCGCTGTTCGGCCAGGCCTGCTTCGAGCCGGGGGCGACGAAGAACACCTACGGCACGGGCTCCTTCGTCCTCATGCAGACGGGCGCGGAGGCACCTTTGAGCCGCCAGGGCCTGCTGACCACGATCGCGGTCGGCCACGACGGGCGGGCCGAGTACGCGCTGGAGGGCTCGATCTTCGTGACGGGCGCCGCGATCCAGTGGCTCCGCGACGGCCTGGGGCTCCTCCACGAGGCCGCCGAGACCGGCCCGCTGGCCGAGTCGGTCGCCGGGACCGAGGGCGTGTACTTCGTCCCGGCCCTCACCGGGCTCGGCGCGCCGTGGTGGGATCCGTACGCCCGGGGCACGATCGTGGGGATCACCCGGGGGACGACCCGCGCCCACCTGGTCCGGGCCGCGGTCGAGGCCATGGCCTTCCAGACCCGCGACGTGGTCGAGGCCATGTCGCGCGAGGCCGCGCTCCCCGTCACCGAGCTCAAGGCCGACGGGGGCGCCTCGGTCATGGACCTGCTGATGCAGGAGCAGGCCGACCAGCTCGGCGTCCCGGTGATGCGCCCGGTCGTCCAGGAAACCACCGCGATGGGGGCCGCCTACCTGGCCGGACTGGGCACCGGCGTGTGGTCGTCCCGCGAGGAGGTGGCCGGCCACTGGAGACTGGATGCCCGGTTCGAACCGGGCGACCGGGCGGCCGCCGACGCCCGCCACGAGGGGTGGTTGCGGGCGGTCGAGCGCTCGCGGGAGTGGGCTCGCGACTAGGCGGAACGTTCGTTCCACGTTGCGCGTCTGATCCGGCGGGGGTGACGTTTGGCGCAACCCACCCCCGGGTACTTCCTCGCCGCTTCCGCGCCTCAGTCGCCCCCGCGGAACCGGGGATCGCGGGCCGCTGGAAAGGAGCAACGTTGCCACGGTGTCCTGCGTGTGAGTCGTTTCGGATCGTCGTCGTGGTCAGCCCCGAGCGGCGGGCGTTCTGTGTGACGTGCGGGGCTCGCTGGCTTCAGGACGGATCGCTGCAGCGGGGGATCGAGACCGCCCCCAGGCTGACCTCCCCCGAGCCCAAGCCGGCCTAGCCGCCCGGGCCGGCCTCGGGGTCCTCGCCGGCGCCGACCCCCGCGGAGGGCCGGCCGGCGATCCGGCGAAGCGCCTTCCTCCCCTCGTCGGCCGTCTCGACCGCCGCGTACGCGGCCGCGCGCGCGGCGGCGCCCACGCGACCGCCCAGCGACGTCGACCCCCCCCGGCCGTACCCCAGATCCTCGAGGAGTCCGCCCGCGACCGCCTCGAAGCCCGCCACGTCGCGCGGCGCCATGTCCGTTCGCCAGTCCCGGGCCCGAGCCTCGACCGGCCCCGCGGCGCGGGCGTGGAAGGGGATCCCGGTGGCGGGGGCGAGGCGGTCCCGATCGACGACGGCGTGGTGCTCGAGCATCGAGGGATGGAACTCCAGCTCGACGAAGCCGCACAGCCGTCGGAGGGCCTCCCCGGGGTCCGCGACCAGCTCCTCGTACCGCAGCTCCAGATACCGATCGGCGCCGAGGACCGGCCCGGCGGCGCGGCCCGCCGACACGTCGCGGCGCCACTTCCAGGCCGCCCGGGAGACCGAGCGGGGTCCCCACGGGACCCCCAGGTAGGACAGGGCCACGTCCCGCCCGTCGCGGATCAGGTGGACGAACCGGGCCTCCGGCCACAGCTCGGCGAGGAGCTCCACGCGGCGCACGTAGATCGGGGTCTTGTCGGCCCACCGCCGCTTGCCGTGGTGCTCGGCGTTCGCCAGGAAGGCCTGCTCGACGACGCCGGCGAACGTGGCGTCCTCCAGCGCCTCGACCCGGGCGAAGAACGGTTCGGCGGGGATCTTCCAGTGTCCGAAGTGAGGGGTGCGCGCGATGTCACGCGCCAGGCCCGTCGCGTCGAGCCGCCCGCCTCGCACGTACCGGCGGCGGGAGCGCCAGAGCGGCGGGATGAAATGGGACTCGCCGGGGACGGCGAGCTCCGGGTGGGCATCCAGCATGAGCCGGAGCATCGTGGACCCCGAGCGGCCGCAGCCCACGACGAAGAACGGCGTCTCCCCCATCGCGTTCGAGTCTAGCCCCGGTCTACCAACGCCTCGGGGGCGGGAGCATGTTCGGGCGCAGCGTCAGCAGCACCTTGTGGCGGAGTCGCCGCCCCGACCGGAAGGCGGCGGTGCGGGCCCGTCCCACGCCGGCCCGGAGCCGGGCGGCCGCCGGGGGATCCGGTGAAGCCCGTTCGTACCCGAACGCGGTGAGCGTGTCGCCGGCGATCGCCTCGAACACGGCCACGTCCGCGGGAGCCATCTCCGTCCGCCAGTCGCGCAGGCCGGCGGTGGGCGGCTTGCCCTCGTGCTCGTGGTGGCGCTGTTCCTTGTCGGTCAGCATGTCGCCCCTGCGCTCGTAGTAGGTGTGCATCTCGGGGCGCAGGTCCAGGCCGACGAATTCGCAGATACGGCGGAGCTCGGGCTCGCCGCCCTCCACTACCAGGTCCTCGTAGCGGACCTCGAGGTAGCGCTCGCTCCCCAACCGTCCGCCGACCTCGCGTCCGAGCGCCGTCCGCTTGGCCCACAGCTCGGCGGCCTCCGGCAGGTGCCGGGCCCAGCCCCGGGACATGAACGATCGCGCCACGTCCCGCCCGTCACGGAACAGATGCACGAAGCGGGCCTCCGGCCACAGCCCGGCGAGGAGCGGCATCTCCAGGACGTACCCCGGCGTCTTGTCGCCCCACCTGCTCGCGCCGTGCTCGTCGGCGTACGCGAGGAAGAACGCCTCCATCACGTCGGCGAACAGGGGGTCCTGGAGCGCGGCGACGCGTTCCCGGACCCGGTCGGCCGGGATCCGCCATTCCCGGAACCGGAACTGGGGGAACACCGCCTCGGCGAGGCTCATCGCGTCCAGCCGGCCGCCCCGCTCGAAGCGCCGGCGGATCGCGTGCATCCTCGGGACGAAGTGGGACTCGGGCGGGATCGCCAGGTCCGGGTGCGCGTCCAGCATGAGGCGGAGCATCGTGGTGCCGCTGCGGCCCGAGCCGACGATGAACAACGGGGGGCTGGAGGCGCGCTCGGGTCCGGTCACCCGCCCGGTCCGGGCGACGCGGCGGCTCGAGCGCCCGCGTCGGGCTGCCGCGCGTACAGCGACTCGACGAACGCGACCGAGCGGGTCACCACGACGTCCTGGTCGGCGAGGGTCTGGAACCGCAGCAGCGAGGTCCCCGGGGCCAGGTCCACCTGGACGCGGCGACGCTCCTCGGGGGAGGTGTGGGGGTCGAGCTCCCGGACGACCTGACGGAGATGCTCGAGGTCTTCGGTCAGCTCTCCGTACACGAACGTCACGAAGCCCCCTCGCTTCAGGACCGTGACCACGTCCTTCTTGAACCGGGGGCTGATGACGATCTCCGGCGTGTCTCGCCGGGCGGCGACCGTTCCGCGCAGACGGCGGATCCGGGGGTGCTGGAGCAGCCTGGTCCCGAGCGCGAACCGCTTCAGCCACAGGCGGACCCGGCTCCGCAACGGCACCGGCCGGCGGTTCTTCGGCACGGTCAACGGGACCGGGTAGATCGAGATCCCGATGCAGTCGGGCTCCTGGGCGGCCGCGGCCATGGCGCTGCGGCCGCCGAAGCAGGTCGCGACGATCGCCAGCCGCCGCACTCCTGCGGCGCGCTTCAGGAACGCCGCGGCGGCCAGGGCGTCCTGGTCGAACGGGACCTCCATGTCGAAGAAGGCGTGGCCGGTCGAGTCGCCGACCCCGTGGTAGTCGACGCGGATCGAGGGGAAGCCGCGCTCGGCCAGCGCCCGCGCGGTGCGCACCCACATGCGGTTGCGATGGGTCCGCGTGTAGTTCCCCCCCGTGAGGAGCACCACGCCGAGGTCGTGGCCCTCCTCGGCCGGAGCGCACACGACCGCGCACAGGCGCTCGTCGCCGAGGGGGATGAAGACGGGGAACTCCTGCCAGGCCCGGGAGCTCATGCGCCGATCCAGTCCTCGGTGACCGTGACGATGCCCTCGAGGACCGGCGCCATCACGTCCTCGCGGGTCATCGGGTCGCCGGTGGAGACGTAGGCCACGCCGCCGAACGTGGTGCCGGCGGGCTCGCGAAGCGCCTCCACGCGGACCGTCGCCCCGTCGGCCTGGAGACGGTCCGCGAGGGCCTGGGTGTCCTTGCCGGTGCCCGACCGCTTCGAGACCTGGAACAGCAGCGCCTCTCCGGAGAACGACCCCATGTCCGCGGCGAGGTCCTCGTCCTTGATCGGCGCGTAGAGGGCCCGGTGGATGGGGAACCCGAGGACGTCGACCATGCCCGTGGACTCGAGCTCGGCGAGCATGTCCTCCGTCGTCTTCCTCGGCGTCTCGTCGCGGATCGAGAGCTGGACGAGCGCCATCTCCTTCATCATCCGGCGGAAGTAGCCCTCCCCGGTGAGCGCCGGGTTCATCAGGATCAGACGCTCCGCGGAGCCGTCGCGGGCGGCGAGGGAGGCGATCAGGCCGCCGAACTTGCCGCCGACATACCCCAGCCGGGTCGTGCCGGTCTCGCGGGCGAGCGTCTCGGCCGCAACCCGGGTGTCGCGCAGGTGCCATTCCAGGCTCGCGTCGTCGAGGAGGCCGGTGGAATCACCGTACCCGCGGCGGTGGAACGCCAGGACGGGATGCCCCAGCCGGGCCAGGGCCCGGGCGACGGCCCGTTCGATCCGCCGCAGGTTGAGGACCTCCAGCGCGTACGAGTGGCACACGACGAAGCCGAGGTCGCCCGCCGGACGGTCGGCGGGCGTGTACAGCAGGCCGAAGCACGACTCACCGTCCACCTCGAAGGTCAAGGCGCGCTCGGTGACGCCGTCGAGGGTGTGGGAGGCGTGCTCGGCCAACAGGGTGCGATCGAGCTCCACGAAGCCGTCATCTTAGTCGCCGCGAAGGCGGGCGGCCCGGGGTGGGGTCCGGCCCGGCGACGAATACAATGACCGCCCTATGCCCACCTCCAGACCCCGTCCTCGATCCTCCGCGAAGCGCGCCCTGAGCACGCCCGCGGGGAAGCGCGCCCCCTCGGACGGGAAGCGCGCGGTGGAGCCGTTCGCGCCCGAGGAGGAGCTCCTCGGGCCGGCGACGGCCGCCCAGCTCGCCGAAGAGGAGCGGCTGGGACGCAGGATCCCCCGGGTCAAGGCGCTCACCACGGAGGATCTCGGCGATCTCCACCCGCCCGACCGGCAGCGGTACCGGGTGCACCTCGGCGCCAAGCTGCGCGAGCTGTGGCGGGCCCGCGAGCTCCTGCTGACCTTCGTCGAGCGCGACCTCCGGGTCCGCTACAAGCAGGCCGTCCTGGGGGCGTTCTGGGCCATCGCCCAGCCCCTGATGCTGATGGTGGTGTTCAGCGTGGTGTTCGGCCGGATCGCCCGGGTGGGTACGGAGGGGATCGAGCCGTACATGGTGTTCAGCTACACGGCCCTGGTGCCCTTCCAGCTGTTCGCGTCGTCGCTGAACTACGGGACCTCGAGCATCGTCTCGAACTGGGCCACGATCCGGAAGATCTACATGCCGCGGGAGATCTTCCCGCTCTCGGCGGTGCTCTCCGCTGGCTTCGACTTCCTGGTCTCGAGCACGATCCTGCTCGGGATGCTCCTGATCTTCGGGTACTACCCCCGCGTCACGTGGGTCGCGTATCCCCTCCTGCTCGTGATCCTGCTCATGCTCACGGCGGCCGTCACGCTGACGGTCTCCGCGATCACGGCCTACGTCCGCGACACCCGCTACGGCATCCCGCTCATGATCCAGGTCCTGATGTACGCGACGCCGGTCGCCTACCCCCTCACCAAGGCCCTCGACGCGCTGCCGGACGGGGTGGCGCAGGTCTACCCCTACCTGAACCCGCTGGTCCCGATCATGGACGGGTTCCGCCGGGTCCTCGTCGGCGTCGTGGACCAGGCGGGACATCACAACGCGTGGCCGGAATGGGGCCCGCTCGGGGCTGCGGCCGGCGTCGCGTTCGTCGGCCTCGCGCTGGCCTATCGCTGGTACAAGCGGATCGACCCGAACTTCGCGGACGTCGTATGAGCTCGAACAGGAAACCCATCATCGCCCTCGAACACGTTTGGAAGCGCTTCCGCCTGGGCGAGCGCCGCATGCGGTCGCGAAAGAAGCAGAACACGCTCGGCGGACAGGCCTCGGTCCTGCTGGAGCGAGCGGGGCTGAAGCGAGGGGACGGCCAGTCGAGCCGGGACCTGTGGGCGCTGGCGGACGTCTCCTTCCAGGTGCCGGAGGGCGAGGCCGTCGGGATCATCGGCCCGAACGGCTCGGGCAAGTCGACCACGCTGAAGCTCATCTCCAAGGTGACCAATCCTTGGTCGGGCAACGTCCGGTCGCGGGGGCGGATCGGCTCGCTCATCGAGATCAAGTCCGGGATCCATCCGGAGCTCACCGGGCGGGAGAACATCTTCCTGTACGGCACGATCCTTGGACTGAAGCGCAAGGAGATCCGGCAGAAGTTCGACACCATCGTCGACTTCGCCGAGCTGGGGCGGTTCATCGACACGCCGGTCAAGCGGTACTCGAGCGGCATGGAGGTGCGACTCGGGTTCAGCGTGGCCGTCCACCTCGAGCCCGACATCCTGCTGATCGACGAGGTCCTCGCGGTCGGCGACGAGTCGTTCCAACGGCGGTGCCTGAAGCGCATGGACGAGCTCCGCACGAAGGGCCAGACCCTCGTGTTCGTCTCGCACGTCCTGGACGACGTGAAGCGGCTGTGTCCCCGGATCATCTACATCGAGCGAGGCCAGGTCCGCGCCGACGGCCCCGCCAAGCAGGTCATCGACCTCTACCTCAAGGACGTCGACGAGAAGCAGTTCGGCTAGCTCCGGCTTCCGGCCCTACGCCTCGAGCTCGGGATCGCAGGTCCCCTCGCCCAGCCGGGCCAGCAGCTCGTCCACCGAGGCCGTGTAGTTCGTGAGGGCGACGCCCGCATCGGACTCGGCACGAAGCCGGGTGGCGGACTCGCGGGCGTCGGCCGACATCCCGGCCACGAGCTCGGCGGTCGCGGCGTCCTCCGCGTCCTCGTACAGGCCCGCGTCGATGTGGAGCTCGTTGGCGAGCTCGTCCATCGCGTCGCCGAGCTCCTTGGGGATGTCCGTGGACGAGGCCATCGGTCTCCTGGCCCTCGCGAAGTCGAGACACGTGGAGTGGCGTGCCCTCTCGGCCGGGTCGACCGAGGGCGAGGGCGCGGTCGTGGGTGGCGTCGTCGCCGTGAGCTCGGGCGGGCTCGAGCCTCCACACGCGGCGAGGCTCAACAGGGCCGGCAGGATCAGACGGACAGGGCGCATGCGGACTCCTCGAGTCAAGAGTGGACGGCGAAGTCTAGCCCGGCCGTCAACCGCTCCCCGGCCGGAGGGCGCGGGCCAGGTGCCACAGCAGCTTCGGATCCCGCTCGAGCCGCAGCGACTTCACGAAGGCCCGGCGGGCGAGGGCGGAGTCGCCGGCGCCGAGGGCCATCAGCCCGATCCGCTTCCAGGCGAAGGCCGTGGCCCGAGGATGGGCGTCGAAGTACTCGCGGTGCAGGTCCATGATGTCCAGGCGGTCCTGGATCCGTACGTGGGTGCCCTTGCCGTGCCGGGGGCCGGGGTGGAGCCGGAACAGGTACCCGGGCTCGGGAACGGTGGCGACGGACCCGAGCTGCGCGAGGCGCAGCCACCACTCGACGTCCTCGCTGCCCCGGAACCGCTCGTCGAACCGGGGGCAGAGCTCGCGGACGAGCGCGGTACGACCCGTGTGGGGCGCGATGCCGTCCAGGATCGTGTCGGAGACGTCTCCGTCGAGGGTCCGCCCCCGTCCGGGGGGCCCGCCGAGGTACTGGCCCCAGCACACCGCGATCGGGGCCCGTTCGAGCCCTTCGAGCGCGATCGCCAGCCGCCGGGGAGTGAACTCGTCGTCGTCGTCGAGGAACGTCACGTAGAGGCCCCGGGCCGCCTCGATGCCCGTGTTGCGGGCCGCCCCGCTACCCCCGTTCTCGGTTCGCCGCACCGAGCGCACCCGGGGATCCGCCGGGATCACGGCGGGCTCGGGGCTGGCGTCGTCGACGACCACGACCTCGAGGTCGTCGACCGTCTGGGCGAGGACCGACCCCACGGCGGCCTCGAGGAACTGCTGGCGGCCGTACGTGGGGATGATCACGCTGAACAGGGGGTCCGGCACGCGAGGCATCCTATGGGAGGCCTCGAGCCGGCGTCCGTACGCTAGATTCCCGCCGTGCCGCGCCGCATCCTGTACCTGATCGACGGCCTGGCGATGGGCGGTGCCGAGCGCGGCCTGGTCCTGACGCTTCGGCATCTCGACCGGACCCGGTTCGAGCCCGAGGTCGCCTACCTGTGGGGACCGGCGCCCCTGCGGGCCGACATCGAGGCCCTGGGCGTGGCGGTCACCGAGGTCGGTGCGGCACGGGGGCCGCGCGCGCTGCTCGCCATCCCCAGGGTGACGCGCCTGCTCCGAGCCGGCCGGTTCGACCTGATCCACACGGCCGTGGTGTGGGCCTCGATCGTGGGGCGGATCGCCGGGGGGCGCGCGGGCGTGGCGGTCGTCAGCCACATCGCGAACGTCGACCCCCTGGGCCGGATGGAGGAAGAGGTCTCGGGCGCGACGGCTCGCAAGGCCCGGCTGGTCGCGAGGCTCGACCAGTGGACCGGCCGCCGGTACGTCGACCGCTTCGTGGCCATCACCGAGGCCGTGCGGGCGCGTCCCATCCGCGGCGCCTCGTGGGACCGCAGCCGCATCGACGTGGTGCTGCGCGGCCAGGACCTCGCGGCGCTGCGCGCGGAAGCCGCCGCCGAGCCCGACCCACCCATCGACGATCCGGGGGATCCGTCGATCGTGTGCGTTGCGCGGCTGTCCCCCCAGAAGGGCCACCGCCATCTGATCGACGCGATGCCCGCGGTGCTCGCCGAGCGCCCCGGGGCGCGGCTGTTGCTCTGCGGCGAAGGCGCCCTGCGCGCCGAGCTCGAGCGTCGGGCGGCCCTGCTCGGGGACCGTGTGGCCTTCCTGGGGGTCCGCCGGGACGCCCGCGCGATCGTGGCCCGGGCCGACGCCTTCGTGTTTCCGTCGCTGTGGGAGGGCCAGGGCAACGCGCTGCTCGAGGCGATGGCGGTGGGCGCCCCGATCGTGGCCACACGGATCCCGGCCGTCGAGGAGACCGTGCGCGACGGCCACGACGGCGTCCTGGTGGCGCCGGGCGATCCGGCCGCCCTGTCGGAGGGGCTCCTGCGGTTGCTTCGCGACCCCGGCGAGGCCCGCCGCCTCGGCGCCGCGGCGGCCGCGTCCGCCGAGCGCTACGACATCGCCCGGACCACTCGCGACCTCGAGGCCGTCTACGACCGCGTGCTGTCCTGAGCGCCGAGCCGGGCCCGGAGCGGACCTCCGCCCGCCTCAGGAGCCCCTCAGGCTCCCGGACGGATCGATCCGCACCGGCCCGAGGAACTCCTCAGAGATCCACCAGTCGTCGGCGTAGGTATCCATGGGCACGAGCGTGGAGGTGACCCCGCCGACCTTCTGCGCGGTTCGCTCCGCATGCGGCCACCGCTGGTCCGTCACCAGATCGATCTCGACGTAGTCCACCAGGACCCCCCCGGCGTCGAACACCCACAGCCGCTGCGGTGCCGGCACCTCGCTGCTGGTGAGTTGCACGACGGTCGTGAACCACTCGTCGATCGGGACAGGCTCCCGCGTGATCGCCTCGTCCTTCTCCCTGAACAGGGCGAGTCCCAGCCGGCGGTCGGGGTACAGGCGGACCTCGACGGGATAGCCGTCGACCGAGACGCCGTCGGTCGGCGAGAGCTGGAGGATCTCGATGTAGCCGCGGTCCTCGGGAATGGCGCCGGCGGGGATCTCGGGTACGCGCTGAGCCAGACCGACGAACCCGTTCCCGCCGGGGATGGGGACCTCGCGGATGACTCCCATGTGCGAGTGGGACATGCGACCGACACGCAGGCACGAGGCGCCGGTGCGGCAGTCGAACTCGCCGGTCTCGAGGTCGTCACCCTCGTAGCCGAACTCGCAGCCCGGCCCGGGGTGCTGGTACCTGCCGCAGATGGGCCGCTCGAAGCTCGACGCGAGGAGCGTGGGGCCGTCCCCCGCCTCCGGGGGCGGAGGCAGATCCCCGGAGGCGCGCACGATCGGTGTCGGCGACCGGCGCGGCGAGCCCGGCCCGCCCCGTGGACCCTCGGGAGGCGGTGAGCCGCAGGCCGCGAGCACGACGAGGCCGGCGGCGGCGAGCGCCGCGGCCTTCGAACGGGCGCGCGAGAGGGTCCGAGGCATCACGGTTGGATTCGCCCGGGAGACCCGGACGGTTCGGAGCGGGAGTCTACTCGGAGTACCGAACCGCCTCGGCCGGGGGCAGGCGGGAGGCCCGCCACGCCGGCCCGAGGGTCACCAGGAAGACGGCCACGAATACCAGCGCCAGCGCGCCGCCCAGCGCGCCCCAGTCCAGCCCGAACCCCGGCTGGGAGTCCTGCTGGTTATAGAAGAGCCACCCCATGATCACGCCGACGGTCACGCCCACCAGCGCGCCGAGGGTGACCGTCACGCCGGCCTCGGTGACCAGGCCTCCCATCACCGCCCGCCGGCGATATCCCAGGGCCCGCATCACTCCGATGGTGTGGCGGCGCTCGGTGATCACCCGCATCGCGACGATGCCCAGGGAGAGCACGCCCACCACCAGGCCCATCCGCATGAGCACGTCGATCGTCGAGAAGAACGCGCGGTTGGCCCGGTTCGCGTCGTC
>JBBDTT010000213.1:0-14877 GCA_040904285.1 Actinomycetota bacterium | reverse complement strand
CGGTTCGCCACCTCGAGGACCTCCGGCGAGGACCGGTAGTTCTCCTCCAGGCGAACGACCGTGGCGTGCGGGTACCGCTCCGGGAACTCCAGCAGGTACCGCGGCGACGCTCCGGTGAAGCCGTAGATCGTCTGGTAGTCGTCCCCGACGACGCACAGCTGGTCCCGTCCGCCGAGCCATCGCTCGAGGAGCGCCTGCTGCAGCGGGTTCACGTCCTGGTACTCGTCGACCGTGAACGCCCGGTACCGGTCGCGGACCCATCCCGACGCGTCCGGGTGCTCGTCGAACAGGCGGAGCGCCATCCCGAGCATGTCCTCGAAGTCCATGCGTCCCATCGACCGCTTGCGCCGTTCGTAGCCGTCGTACACGCGAAGCATGAGGTCGGGTGGGACCGGGGGCTGCCGTTCACCCAGGGAGTCGAGGTACCGGCCCGGCGGGATCATGCGGTTCTTCGCCCACTCGATCTCCGAGGCCAGGTCCCGGCGGGGCACGAACTTGTACGGCATCGGCAGCGCGTTGGCCAGGCTCGCGATGACCGGACCCTTCGCGTCGAGGATCTCCGGCAGCGCGTCGCCGGTGGCCGCTGGCCACAGCCGGGAGAGCTGGGAGAGCGCGGCGGAGTGGAACGTTCGGGCCTCGACACCGTCGACGCCCAGACGGCGCAGCCGGGACTTGAGCTCGCGAGCGGCCTTCTCGGTGAACGTCACCGCCAGGATGGCCTCGGCCGGGAACGCGCCCGACGCCACCTGGTGCGCGATGCGGTGGGTGATCGTGGTGGTCTTGCCGGTGCCGGCGCCCGCCAGGATCGCGACCGGCCCCCGCACGGCCTCGGCGGCGTCGCGCTGGGCGGGATTCAGCGCGGCGAGTACGTCGTCGGCCACCCCGCTACGGTACCGGGTGCGGACGACACCGCCGGGCGGATCGGATCAGTACGTGTCGATCAGGTCGAGCTGTTTGCCCATGCAGATCACCGCCGCCTTGTCGGCCTGGTCCGCCATGCCCTCCAGCTCGGCCATCTGCTCGTCCGTGGGGGAGGCGCCCGCCGCGAATGCGGTCTCGAAGATCTCGGACGTCAGCTCCAGCGCGCGCTGACACTGCTTGAAGCCGCCCTTGAGCTCGACGTTCGTCTTGTTGACGTCGTCGGCCCGCTCCTCGGCGGCTTCGACCTTGTCTGCCATCGAGGCGATCTGGCCGCGGAGGGTGCGTGCGAGCGATCGCTGCTCGTCCACCCGTCCGGACGCGTTCATGAAGAGGAATGCCGCACCCGCGACCGCAACCAGGGTCGCCAGGAGCGCGATCCCCGCCACCACCTTCAGCTCACTTCGTGCTGATCCCATGGTCCTGCCGCCCTTTCGTTCGTTGCCGTTGGTATCGGCAGGGGGACGGTTCACCTGAAACGGGACGCGGGGATCGGATCCGGAAGATCACCCTAATCGGGCTACAACTCCAGTCTCAGGTAGAGAGCCAGGCCTCGATCCGTTCGGCCAGGTCCTCGCCCCGATCCTCCTGGAGGAAGTGGCGGGCGCCCTCGATGAGCTGGAACTCGGACGGGCCGGCGATGCGCTCCGCGAGGCGCTCGCCCGCGCGCGCCGGGAAGATCGGGTCGCCGTCGCTGAACATCACCAGGGCCGGCTTCTCCCACGCGTGGACCGCCTCGCGCGTCGCGAGCATCTCCGCGACGCCCGGGTCGTGCTCGCCCATCGGTACGAGCAGCGGGAACATCGCCGCGCCGGTCTTCGCCGCGGGCTCCGGAAAGGGGGCCTCGTAGGCGGCGACGGTCTCCGTGGCGATCCCCTCGCACGAGCCCTCCATGACCAGCCCCACGGGAAGCTCGAGCCCCGTCCGCTCCGCGAAGTCGCGCCAAATCTGGAACCCCGGCGTCGGCCAGTCCGGGCCGGGACGGAACAGCCCGGTATTGAGGATCACCAGCCGCGCGAACCGGTCGGGCCGCTCCACGGCCGCCACGCGGAGCCCGATCGGCCCGCCCCAGTCCTGCACGACGACGGTCGCGTTCGACAGGTCGAGGTCGTCGACCAGCCGAACGATCGACGCCACGTGACGCTCGTACGTGTAGAACGCGCGGTCCGTCGGCTTGTCCGAGCGGCCGAACCCGAACAGGTCCGGCGCGATCGCGCGGTGCGACCGGGCGAGCGGCGGAATCATCTTGCGGTACAGGTAGGACCACGTCGGCTCGCCGTGGAGCATCAGGATCGGGTCGCCGGATCCCTCGTCCACGTAGTGCATCCGCAATCCCTCGTCCTGCTCGAGGTAGTGGGGCTCGAAGTCGTACCCGGGCAGGCCGGCGAACCGCCCCTCCGGCGTGCGATAGACGGCGTCGGTGGTCACGGCGCGAACGGTCTCCGGGCTACGGGACGAGCTTGTAGATCTGGTCGGGGTCGCTGAAGTAGATCGTCCCGCCGGACGCCCGCACCATCGCGAGGACGCCCTGGTCGTGGTCGTAGATCAGGGAGGAGCCGGTCACGCCGGTCCGGGCCCCGTCCAGGGTCAGCCGGCGGATGCCGCCGTCGTTCCAGGCGCCCATCAGCAGCGTTCCCTCCGTCGCCGCGTCCAGGCCGCAGTTCTGGCAGAACGCCATCCCCGTCGGGGCGATGGTGGGGACGCTGAACCATGGCGGGAGGAGGCGGGGCTGCGGACCGTCACGGTTCGTGTCGAGCGGCGCCGTCATGCTCCCGCACTGCTGGCTCGGCCCCCACGCGAAGTTCCCCCCGTTGACCAGGGGGTTCGCCTCGTCGTTGCACCCGGGCCCGTTCTCGCTCACCCAGACGCGGCCGGACTGGGGGTCCGAGGCGATCCCGAACATGTTCCGGTGCCCGAAGGAGAACGTCCGGTTCCCCAGCGTGTTCTGCGGGTGAGACCTGCCGGACAGATTCACGCGGAGCACCTTGCCGGGGAGCGCCGCCGTGTTCTGCGAGTTCGCCGGATTCCCGACGTCGCCCACCAGGACGTGCAGCCTGTTCCCGACCAGCAGGAGGACCCCGCCGTTGTGGATCGTCCCGGCCGGGATCGGGAGCATGACGCGCATCTGCGCGCCCACGTCGTTGCTCGCCTGGATCCGGATCAGCTGGTTCTGCGGCGCGCCGTTCACCGTTCGTGTCGCGTACGCGTAGACGAGGGGCTTGGCCGGGTAGTTGGGGTGGACCGCCAGGCCGAGGAGGCCCTGCTCCCCGGCGGTCGCGACGGTCGGGATCGTGAAGAACGACGTGTCGGCGTTCGTCGACAGGTTCCGGATGCGGATCTCACCGGTGAAGCGCTCGCCGTAGAACAGACGGCCGTCGGGGGCGAACGTCATGGCCGCGGGGAAGTCGAGGCCGCTGGCCACCGCCTGCGCGCCCGCCGTGGCCACCCGGGGCGCGGCGGACACGCCGGTGGGCAGGGGCAGGAGCAGGGCCAGGGCGATGGCGAGGAGTGCGCGCCGCATCCCCGTCAGTATCGGCCAGATCGCGGGTTCGGGTGAAGCGGACCTACCTGGCGACCGGCTCCGGCTCCTCGTCCCGGCCGGACTCGATGGTCTGCTGGACCTCGATGGCGCGGCGCTGGTCGACGCCGGCGACCTTCGCCGCCGCCTCGGACTCCTCGCTCAGGCCGCGGCGCTCGTCGAGCTTGCGGGCCAGGGCCTCGTCCTGGGCCGAGAGGGTGTCGGGGTCCTCGTCCTTGTAGTGGTAGACGCCCATGTCCTTGTACGCGGCCTGGATCTTGGGCCCCCACAGCCCGATGTCCTTCACGGTCGGGACGATCCGCGAGAACAGCATCTTGCGGAACTCCCCGAGCATCTCGGAGTGCTCGACGTACTCCATGCATTTGTCGACGTCGAAGCCGAGGGTCTCCCAGACCTCCTTGGCCATCAGCCGGTCGCGCATCAGGTAGCAGGCCTCGACCACGAACTCCTCGCGCTCGTTGCGCTCGGCCTCGGTGACGTTCGGGTAGAAGTCGCGAAGCGCCAGCCGCCCGAACGCGACGTGCCGGGCCTCGTCCTGCATGACGTACGTGTTGATGGCCTTGCCGAGCGGCTCCTCGGTGTAGTCGCGGATCAGCGAGAACGCCGCGAGGGCGAGGCCCTCGATGACCACCTGCATCCCCAGGTAGGTCATGTCCCATCGGGAGTCGGAGATGACCTGGTTCAGCAGCTCCTTGAGGTGGGGGTTGATCGGATAGGCCAGCCCGATCTTCTCGCGGAGGTACTTCGAGTACATCTCGACGTGGCGCGCCTCGTCGATGACCTGGGTCGAGGCGTAGAACTTCGAGTCGATGTCGGGGACGGTCTGCACGATCTTGGCCGCGCAGATCAGCGCGCCCTGCTCGCCGTGGAGGAACTGCGAGTTCAGCCACGAGCCCATGTGGTGGCGGAGCTCGGCCTTGCCCTTCTCGTCGAGGGCCTCCCACATGTCGGAGCCGTAGATCGGGATGTAGAAGTCGGGGGCGTTCTCCTCGGAGCCGGGCTCGACGTCGATCGACCAGTCGAGCCGGTGCTGTGCGTTCCACTGCTTGTCCTTGCCCTTCTCGTACAGGTTGATCAGCCGGTCCCGCATCTCGTCGTACTCCCAGTTGAAGATGGTCGTGCTGCCGCTCGGGACCTCCCACTTCGTCTGCTCGATGGGGTGGGTGTAGTAGCGGGTGCTCATCGGCGCGCCTCCCTCGTCTCCTGGAGTGCCTTGGACAGGATCTGGGCGATCTCTCGAGCCACGGTCTCGGGCGGGTCGTCGGGCGGGGTCATGGCGTAGGACAGGATCGCGCGGGCGGCGAGGTCCGCAGCGCGGTGCACCAGCGAGGCCTCGACGCCGGGCCACTTCGACGCGAGCTCCTCCATGACGACGCGGGCGTTCTCCAGGACGCCACCGCCGCGGGTGGTGAGGTACGGAAGGAGGATCTCGGGCTCGGAGGCGAGGAGCCGGTCGAGGAGCGGATGCCGCCGGGCGAGCTGGAGGCAGAAGAGGACCGAGTCCTCGATCGCGGACTCGAGGTCGTCGTGGTGCTCGTAAGCCGCGCGGGCCCCGGCCAGGAACGCCTCCTCCTCGCGGAAGACCAGCTCGGTGACGAGGGCGTCCTTCGAGTCGAAGTAGCGGTAGACGCTCTGCCGGGAGAGGCTGGCCTCGCGCGCGACGTCCTCCATCGTGAACCGGGACAGCCCGAACGCGGAGACGGCCCGGAAGGCGGCGTCCATGATCCGGGCGCGGGTATCGGTGCGAAGTTCGTCGGCCGTCAGCGCCATCGAAGCGACAGTATTACGGTGCGTGTCACCTTGTCAACCGACCGGCGTTCCTACGCGAGCGCGAACGTGGCCGTGACGTCCTTGTCCGAGTTCATGGTCAGGACGCACTGCTGGGCCGCCCCGGCGCTGGCGCAGTCCCCGCCCCACCCGCTGAACGAGGAGCCCTGGCGTGCCCTGGCCGTGAGGGTGACCTCCTGGCCCGCCGCGTAGTCCTCCATGCAGTCCGTGGGGCACCTGATCCCCGAGGGAGTGCTCAGGACGCCCCCGTTGCCGGCCACCACCACGTCGAGGGTGTGGGGCCCGGCGTCCGGGAGGTCGAAGGTCGCCGTGACATCCCGGTCGGAGCCCATGGTCAGGGTGCACATCGAGGCCGCCCCGGCGAACGCGCAGTCGCCACCCCAACCGGTGAACTCCGAGCCCGGCCGGGCGAAGGCCTGAAGGGTCACCTCCTGGTCCGCGTCGTAGTCGTGGGTGCAGTCGGTGGGGCACTTGATCCCGGCCGGCGTGCTCTTCACGCCGCCCTCCCCGGTCCCGGCCAGGGAGACGTCGAGCGTGAACGGTCCCTCCACCTCGTCGCCCTCGTACCGGGCGACGGCCCAGTCGTCGGCGGAGGTACCCGTGTGGCAAGGGGAGCAACCGGCCGCCAGGATCTTGCCGTCGTCCTGGAGGGCCGCGCCGTACGCCTCATCCTCCCCGCCGGCGAAGTCCGTGGTCACCTTCCCGTCGGAGTGGAAGGTGGGGTCGAGCGACCCATCCGTGTCGTACCGGGCCAGGGCGAAGTCGTCGTTCGGGCTCTCTTCGCCCACCGGCGCGAAGCCCACGGCGACGATCCTGCCGTTGCCCTGGACCAGGACGTCGTTCGCGCCGTCGACGTTCCCCGGAGCGAAGTCCGTGGTCACCTTCCCGTCGGTGTCGAACGTCGTGTCGAGCGACCCGTCCGTGTTGTACCGGCCCAGGCCGAAGTCCGAGCCCCCCGCGACGCCGGCCGCGACGATCTTCCCGTCGGTCTGGACGCCGATCCCCCCGATCCCTTCGTTACCGCCGGCGAAGCTCGTGATGACCTTGCCGTCGGTGTCGAACGTCCCGTCGAGCGAGCCGTTCGAGTTGTAGCGCGCCAGGGCCCAGTCGCCCGTCACGATCAGGACATCGGTGTTCCCGGCCGCCACGATCTTCCCGTCGTCCTGAACGGCCACGTCCGCGGCCACGTCGTTCCCGCCGAAGTCCGTGGTCACCTTCCCGTCGGTGTCGAACGTCGTGTCGAGCGACCCGTTCGTGTTGTAGCGGGCGAGCGCCAGGTCGGCGCTCGCGAAGCCCGCCGCCACGATCTTCCCGTCGTCCTGGATGGCGACCCCGACCGCCTGATCGCTCCCGCCGGCGAAGTCCGTGGTCACCTTCCCGTCGGTGTCGAAGGTGGCGTCGAGGGACCCGTTCGCGTTGTAGCGGGCCAGGGCGAAGTCCACGGTCGTACCGACCGTCGCGCCGGCGACCACGATCTTGCCGTCGTCCTGGATCGCCACGGCCACGCCGAGCTCGTTGTTCCCGGCGAAGTCCGTCGTCACCTTTCCGTCGGTATCGAACGCAGGGTCAAGCGATCCGTTCGGGTTGTAGCGCGACACGCCGAAGTCGAGAGTCACTCCGGGCACGGCGGTGCCCGCAACCACGATCTTGCCGTCCGCCTGAACGGCCACGTCCGCGGCCTGGTCGTTCCCCCCGAAGTCCGTGGTCACCTTCCCGTCGGTGTCGAAGGTCGGGTCCAGGTCGCCCGGTGCGGCGAGGGCCGGCGAGGCCGTGAGCGGGACCAGGAGGACGCAGACGGACAGGACGAGACCGAGCGTGGGGAGGCGGCGGGTCATGAGGGTCTCCTTCCGAGGAGGGGGGCCACAGTAGACCCCCCATCTGGCGCGGGACAAGGGGCCGGATCGGAACGTTCCGGCCAGCCAGAGCGTCAATTTCGGTGAGCGACGCATGGCCCGGGGTCGCGATGGGAAGGAAATCGGACGATCCCGACTGACGGGAGGAGAAGAGATGGCGCTGCGAATCGAGGACCTGGAGCGGGAATCGCTCTATCGGCGCTACGTCGAGGCGCTCGACCGCTACGGCGAACCGGAGGAGGCTGCGCCCTCGCCGGGCCACGCCATCCGGCACTGCCCGACGTGCGGTGCGCACACGATGTTCACCCTCGATCCGGGTGGCACGTGGTACGAGTGCACCCGCTGCAAGCACTACGCCTGAGGAGCGCCCCGGCCGGCAGCGTCGCCGGCGTCCGTCTCCCAGGCGAAGAGCTCGTCGAGCTCCTCCTTGGTCCCGGTGGGGTACAGCTGGTCGAACGTGCACTGTTTCGCCGGCTTGTCCGGGCGCCATCGCTTGAACCGCGCCCCGTGGCGGATCCGGTGGCCGGTCACCTGGTCGAACCCGACCTCCACTACGAGCACCGGGTCCAGGGGGACGAACTCCGCCTCCTCGGCGGCCCGCCACCGGCTGGGACCACCCGGGGCCGCGCCGGTGAAGCCCTTCCCGCCGGCGTGAGGCTTCAGCATCTTCACGACGTCCACCCGCTCCTTGGCCGAGAAGCCGCTCGTGAACCCGACGTGGTGCAGCTTCCCCTCGTGCCACAGCCCGAGGAGCAGCGAGCCGACGGCCGTGCCCTCCGAGTCCTTGTACCAGCGGAAGCCGCCCACGACGCAGTCCGCCGTTCGCTCCCGCTTCACCTTGATCATCTCCCGCTCGCCGGAGCGGTACGGACGGTCGCCGCGCTTCGCGACGACCCCGTCCAGGCCCGAGACGTCGAACTCCGTGAGCCAGCCGCGCGCGACCTCGGGGTCGTCGGTCTGCGGCGAGAGGAGCAGCGGCGGTTCGGCGTCGGCCAGCAGGCGCTCCAGGCGCTCTCGCCGCTCGGCGAAGGGCGTGTCGCGCAGGTCCGCGTCGCCCTCCGCGAGCAGGTCGAACGCCACGAACGACGCCGGGGTCTCCTTGGCCAGCCGCGCCACGCGCGAGGCGGCCGGATGGATGCGCTGCAGCAGCGCGTCGAACTCCAGCCCCCGCGGACCGAAGATGACGATCTCGCCATCCAGGACCGCGCGCGCGCCGGGGCCGGCCAGCACCGCCTCGACGATGTCGGGGAAATACCGGTTGAACGGGAGCTGCTTGCGAGAGGTGATCTCGACCTCGTCGCCGTCGCGGAACGCGATCGCGCGGAACCCGTCCCACTTCGGCTCGTAGGCCCAGCCCTCCCCCTCGGGGACGTCGGGGCGGGTCTTGGCCTCCATGGGCGCGAGCGGGGGCGGGAAGGGGAGTTTCACGGGTTGTAGGTGGGACCCTCGGCGGGCTCCTGGACGTACGGCGCGAAGTGCTTCGCCCGGACCTTGAGGAACAGCGCGTGAGCCTCGACCGCGACCTCGTCCCCGAGGCGGCCCGTCATCCGGGCGAAGATCTTGCGGCCCTCCTCCCGTTCGACCCCGCCCTCGAGCTCGAGGATCGACCCGACCGGTACCGGACGCCGGAAGTCCACCTCCAGGTGCGCGGTGACCGCCAGGGTCTGCAACAGCCACAGCAGGAAGCCCATGGCCTCGTCCATCGCCGCGGCCACCACGCCGCCGTGGGCCAGGCCGGGTGCGCCCTGGTGATGCTCGGTGACGGTGAACGAGCCGACCACGCGCTGGCCCGAGCCGGCCATCTGCATGTGGAGTCCCGTGGGGTGCTCGACGCCGCAGCCGAAGCACTTCGAGTAGTGCGAGGGGAGCGGCCGCGGCGGGCCGTCCTCCGGGGGGAGCTCGCTCGGGTCGCCGGGGACTCCGACGGTGGTGCGGTCCTCGCGCATCAGCGCGCCAGGAGGAAGCGGCGCCGGGTCCGGCTCCGTCCGAAGGCGTAGCCGATCGCGTAGCCGATGCCGCCCGCGGCGGCCGCGGTCCCGCCCGCGGCCGAGGCGATCAGGGCCCGCCGCCGGGCGATCCGGAAGTCCAGCACCGGCCAGCCCCGGCGCCGGGCCAGCGCGAAGAGGCTGCGGTCGGGGTTGGTGGCGACCGGATTGCCGACCATCTCGAGGAGCGGGAGGTCGTTCAGCGAGTCCGAGTACGCGTAGGACTGCGCCAGGTCGATCCCCTCCCGCTCGGCCACCTCCCGAACCCGGCGGGCCTTCTCGTCGCGATGGCACAGTTCGCCGTCGAGCTCGCCCGTGTAGACGCCGTCCGCGTCGACCTTCGCCCGCGTGCCGATGACGCCGTCGAGGCCCAGGTCCTCGCCCAGTAGCAGCAGGAGATCCTCCGGCGAGGAGGACGACACGTACACCTTGCGGCCGAGGCGCTGATGCCTCGCGATGAGCTCGAGGGCCTGGGGATAGAAGCGCGGCGCCAGCTCGCGTCGCACGATCCCGCGGCCGAGCTCCAGCACCTCCTCCCGCCGCCGCCCCTTCACGCCCTCGAGGGCGCCCTCGCGAGCCCGCTCGATCTTCTTGGGGTCCTCGGTCCCGAGGACGATGAACCCGAGCTGGTCGGCGGCGAACCGGGCGATCTGGCCGGCCGAGAGCACGCGGCGACGGAACATCTCCCGGGCGATCGGGAACAGGCTGGAGCCCGGGAGCAGGGTCTTGTCGAGGTCGAAGAACGCGGCTTCGGTCACGTCGCACCTCGTGGAGGGGTCGGGACGAGCAAGTGTAGCCGGGGCCGCTATGCTCGGACGCGATGAGCCAGCGACGGGGCAACCAGGATCCGAGCGCGGTCCTCAGCCAGACGGCCGCGGACCGCCTGCGGGCGGAGCTCGAGGAGCTTCGCGGCCAGGGCCGGGCGCACATGGCCGAGCGGCTGCAGCACGCCCGCGAGCTGGGCGACATCCGCGAGAACGCCGAGTACGACGCGGCCAAGAACGAGCAGGGGCTCATGGAGGCGCGGATCCGCCAGCTGGAGCGGATGCTGCACGACGTCGAGATCGTCGACGGGCCCGCGGACGCGGACGCGGTCGGCGCCGGGATGCTCGTCACCCTCCGTCCCCTCGACGAAGACACAGCGGACGAGGAGACCTACCTGCTGGCACACTCCAAGGAGGAGCGCGCGCGCGGGGCGCGCACGGTCACGACCGAGTCGCCCCTCGGCTCCGTGCTGGTGGGCAAGGCCGTCGGCGACCAGGTCAGCTACGCGGCACCGGGCGGCGAGTTCTCCTACGAGGTCGTGGCGTTCGAGCCTCACCAGGCCTGAAGTTCTTCGGTCGAACCGCGCGAAGCACTCGAACCGCACTTACACCGGACTGTCGAAGCCCCCATACTGGCCCGGCGATGCAGCGAGTGTGGCGCCCGTACCTCCTCGTCGGCTCCCTGGTGACGGGCGGGTACTTCCTGCTCCCCAATCGAGCCACGCAGAACATCGTCTTCGACGTCGTGGGCCTGGTCGGCGTCGGGGCGGTGTTCGTCGGCCTGCGCCTGCACCGGCCCGAGCACCGGTCCCTGTGGTGGCTGCTCGCGATCGGCAACCTCCTGTTCGTGGCGGGCGACACGATCTGGACGATCTACGAGGAGGTCCTCCACGTCGAGGCGCCGTTCCCGTCGGCCGCCGACGTCTTCTATCTGGGCGGCTATCCGTTCCTGGCCTGGGGGCTCATCCGGCTGGTCCGCGAGCGCACGCCGGGGGCGGACCGGGCGAGCCTGATCGACGCGACCATCATCGCGGTGGGCGCCGGGCTGCTCACCTGGGAGTTCCTGATCCGGCCCTATGCGGCCGCGCCCGACCTCACGACCCTGGAGCAGGCCATCTCCGCGGCCTACCCGGTCATGGACCTCCTGCTGGTGGTGGTCGCCGCCAGGCTCGCCGTGTCGCCCGGGGTCCGGGTGCCCGCGTACTACCTCCTCGGCGTGAGCCTGCTCATGCTGTTCGTCTCCGACGCGGCCTACCTCTACTCGCTGGTCGCGACGACCTCCTATGACACGGGAAGCCTGACCGACGCCGGGTGGATGCTCAGCTACCTGCTCCTGGGGGCGGCCGCGCTGCATCCGTCGATGGCCCGGCTGACCCAGCGAGATCGGCTCCGCCCGAGCCGGTACTCCGGCCGGCGGATCGCGCTCCTGGGGGTCGCCTCGCTCGCCGCGCCGGCGGTTCTCGCGATCCAGTACCTCCGTTCCGAGACCATCGACGCGCCGCTCATCGTCGCCGGGTGCGCCGTGCTGTTCCTCCTGGTGCTCGCCCGGATGGCCGGCCTGTTCCGGGACGCGAGCGGCACCGCCGAGGAGCTCGAGTTCCAGTCCAGCACGCTCAGGGCCACCCTCGGTGAGCTGCGTTCGATCGAGGCCGAGCGGCGCCGCCTGCTCGACCGCTCGCTGTCGGCCACCGATGAGGAGCGCCGGCGCATCGCGGCCGAGCTCCACGACGGCCCGATCCAGCGCCTCGCCACCCTGCAGTACGGCTTCGAGCGGGTGGGCCGTCAGCTGGAGCGGGGCACGTCCGAGAGCGCCGCGGTGCTGCTGGAGGACCTCACCCGGCAGCTCTCCGGCGAGACGGACTCGCTGCGGCGCCTGATGGCCGAGCTCCGGCCCCCGGCCCTGGACGAGAGCGGGCTGGTGGGAGCTCTGCACGGCCAGGTGGCCGCCTTCGAACGCCAGGGCGACGTCGTGGTCGTTCTCGAGACCGACGTCGAGGGGCGGCTGGACCCGGAGCTCGAAACGGTGCTATATCGCGTCGTGCAGGAGGCGCTGACGAACGTGGCGAAGCATGCGCGTGCGCAACACGTCCACGTGACGCTGCGCTCGGAGGAGGGGGCGGTGGAGCTGGTCGTCTCCGACGACGGGATCGGGTTCGATCGCCAGGCGGCGAGCGGGATGGCCCGCAACGGTCACCTGGGCCTGGTCGCGATGCGCGAGCGGGTGGAGATGGCCGGTGGGGCGTGGCGTGTAGAGTCCGCTCCCAACGAGGGAACACGCGTACGCGTGCGGTTCGAGAAGGCGACTGTGAGATGACGGATACGCAGCTCGATACGCCCCGGCTGTTGCTGGTCGATGACGACGGCGGCATCCGCCAGGCCCTGCGCAACCTGCTCGAGGACGAGGGGATGCTGGTGCTCGGGGAGGCCGGCGACGGCGCCGAGGGCGTCGAGAAGGCCAAGGAGCTCGAGCCCGACGTCGTCCTGATGGACATGCGCATGCCCGGGATGGGCGGGATCGAGGCGACGAAGCTCATCAAGGAGGTCCTGCCGGCCACGCAGGTGGTGATCCTGTCCGTCTACGACGACCAGGTCCTGCTGCAGGACGCCAGCCAGGCCGGGGCTTTCGCCTACCTGGTCAAGGGCTGCTCGGCGAAGACCATCCGCGAGACGATCAACAAGGCCCACGCCCTGAAGCACGACCTCGAGGGCGGCGGCCCGAACGGGGCCGAGGCCTCCTAGGCCTCGCCCCTCGCCTCCGGCTGACAGCCGGGGCACCAGTAGGTCACCCGCTCCTCCGGCGCGTCGCCCTGCATCGCCCGCCGGATCGGCGTCCCGCACCGCCGGCACTCATCGCCCGTCCGCGCGTACACCCACCGGCCGTGTCCTCGCCGGGGGTCCCCGGTCGTCACCTGCATGCCCGTCTCGCGATTGGCCTCCATGAGGCGCTTCACCAGGCCGACGAGCGCCGGGAGGTCGACGACGCCCGCGGGCGTCCACGGGTGGACTCCGCGGAGGAACAGGGCCTCGGACTTGTACACGTTGCCGGGTCCGGCCAGCAGGCGCTGGTCGACCAGGGCCTCGCCGATGGGCCGAGCCGGATCGCGGGCGAGGTTCGAGACCGCCAGGTCCGGATCCCAGTCGGGCCCGAGGACGTCCGGCCCGAGGTGGCCCACGACGGCATCCTCGGCGTCGGTCCGCACCAGCTCGACGATCCCCAGCCGGTGCCCGACCGCGACCCAGGGCTCGGTCGCGAGGACGGCCCGGACCTCGTGCGCCGGGCCGTGCCACCGGGCGCCGGGCCGGTACAGCCGCCAGCTGCCGTCCATCTTGAAATGGGTGTGCAGGGTGACGCTGGCGTCCGTGCGCGTGAGCAGGTGCTTGCCCCGGGCCACGGTCTCCAGGACGGTCTGCCCGGCCAGGTCCGCGGTGGCGAACCGCGGCACGCGGAGGTCCGTCCGCGTCAGCTCGCGCCCCGAGAGCGCCTCGTCGAGCCTCCGCGCCGCGAGATGGACCGTGTCGCCCTCAGGCATGGCAGGATCGAACCATGGCCGACCCTTCTATGGTCCCGCTTCCCTGGTCCGACCCTCCCCGGAATGCGCTTGCGCTCCGAGGTGGGCTCGCTCGGGTGCATTACGTGTTCGCGGGCTTCGTCTCGCTGACGCTAAGCGCGGTTGGCCTCTACGGTGTCGACCATTGCATGTGCGACGCCGGCTGGGCTCGCGTTCTCGCTCTGCTGGTCATGCTGGCACCCTGGGTCGTCCTACCAGCGATTGCCGGATACCTCTTCGCTCGCGCTCCCTCCCGACTTTGGCCGGCGGCGTTGTGGGCTGTGGCCTGTACCACGGGGCCCACCGCCTGTGTGTTGATCGCCTGGGCCTGGTTCACCACGGGCTTCGACCGGTTCGTCAACACGCTATTGATGATCTACTTCACGCCGTTCCTTGGTGTCGCTGGTCTCGGGCTATCCGCCTTGGGCGCGTGGGTTGCCAAGCTTCGGAGTCCCTGATGGGTCTCTGGTGGCGGTTGCGCCGCTGGGTGGGAGACCGGGGCGAATGGCAGGGTGACCTCTCGGACGAGATGCACCTCCGCTCGACGGAGGCGTCCTTCCCGGGACGGAGGCATCTGAGTTCGCGGCGGGCTCACCATCTCCCCTCGCGGCGCTCGTTCGTACGGTTCCTGGCAGTTTTCCTCGCCGCAGCCGGGGCCTTACTTGGGTTGGTGCTACTCATCGCCGTACTCGGCTCCCTCCTCGGCTAGCGATTACCGCAGGCGCAGGCCGCGGGAGCTCTGGGTGAACCCGGCGTGGGCGAGCGCGTCGGTGAGGGGAGTGTTGTCCCAGACCGTCTCGCCGTCCGCCTTCTCGACGGTCAGCACCCCGACCAGGCCGTCGCGGACGGCGAGCGCCAGCGCGTCGACGGCCCGCTGGAGCGTCTCGGCACCGTCGGTGTACGTAAGCAGGGTCTTGCCGCCGCGTTCGACGTAGATCGCCATGCGGCCGTCCACCAGGACGACGCTCGCACCCGCCTTCCTCCCCGGCCGGTGCCCGGCGCGCTCGGCGTCGCGCTCCGGCCACGGCAGCGCGGCGCCGTACGGGTTGGCGGGGTCGGCGGCCGCCAGCACGAGGGTGATCGGATCCCTGGCGTCCTCGATCATCGCCCGCATGCGGTCGACCGCGCCGGGCAGCGCGAACTGCGCGCCGCCGAGGCCCTCCACGAAGTAGCCGCGACGGCACCGCCCCGACTCCTCCATGGCCTTCAGGACGCCGTACACGCCGGCGAAGCCGCCGGGGACGTGCTCAGCGACGACCGAGCCGCGGGTCACGACCCCGTGGCGGCGGAGGAGCTGCTCGGCCGCGGCGTGCAGCCGGCGGGTCCCATCGGGCTCGCGGGTGCCCACCAGGCTCCACCGGCCCGCGCCCGCCGCCGGCCCCAGCCGAGTGGGCAGCGGCGGTCCCCGGCGGCCCCGACGGGGCCGGACTCCCGACCTGACGCCTCCGTGCAGGTAGGCGCGCAGGGCCGCGAGCGTGTCGT
>JBBDTT010000212.1:0-14922 GCA_040904285.1 Actinomycetota bacterium | reverse complement strand
TTCGACAGCACGAAGTCCGCGGAGTCGTCGATCGAGCGGTCGACGAAGGACTCCGCGGCGAAGTTCACGACGCGGTCGGCTTCGGCCACGAGCGGCCCGGCGGCGTCCGGGTCGGCGATGTCGCCCTGGACGAACCGGTACCGGGCTTCGCCGTCGTGGGGCGCGAGGTTCTCGAGGTTGCCGGCGTAGGTCAGCTTGTCCAGCACCGTGACCGTGTGCTCGGTCTCGGCGAGGATCAGATCGACGAAGTGGGAGCCGATGAACCCGGCTCCCCCGGTGATGAGTAGGTGCATGGTTCTCCGTGCAAAGTCTAGTTGGCGGGTAGTTCCGGTCCCCGGCGCGCGTGTGAGGGTTTTGTGACTACGCGGGGACGTTGGCCGCGCGGCCCACGCGCCCGGCGAACTGCAGATAGAGGTCCCGGCAGCGGTCCGGATCGAGCACGTCGTGGGCGTACGCGCGGGCATTGGCCGCGAGGGCCTGGCGGAACTCCGCGTCGCGCCGAAGGTGAACGAGGTGCTCCGCCACCTGCTCGCCCTGGGGGCCGTCGATCTCGACCTTCAGCGTCACGTCGCGGGGGACCTCGGCGAACGAGCCGTAGTTGTTGACGATGGTCGCCTTCCCCTCCGCGAGGGCCCGGGCGAACGTGCCGCTCGACTCCCCCGCGCTCGGGTATCGCAGGTTGATCACGGCGTCGACCGCGCGCAGGTACAGGTAGAACCGCTCCAGGTCCACGAAGCCCGCGTGGCGCACGGCGTCGCGCAGTCCCAGCCGGACGAGCATCCGGTCGAGGCCGCCTCCGGTGTTGTCGGCGCCGACCAGGACGAGCCGCGCGTCGGGGTCCTCCGCGTACAGGCTCGCGAACCCGTTCACCACGGCCTCCGGCTGCTTGGGACGCGTGATGAAGCCGAAGTGGCCGACGACGAAGCCCTCCGGAGGGAGCTTCAGCCGGCGGCGGGCCTCCTCGCGGGTGACGCCGGCCACGCTCGCCGGCGGCGCACCGGCGTGGTGCGGAATGACGACGACCGGGACGCCGGGAGCGAGCTCGGCCATCTTCTCGGCGGAGTCGGCGCTGTGGACGACGATCCCGGCGGCCCGCTTCGCGACGTATCCGGCCAGCGGGAACAGGAACTTCTCGAAGTCGGTGGCCACCCCGTAGCGCTTCAGGCGGAACAGCTTCGTGCCGACCTCACCGTGCTCGGCCTCGAGGATGTCCAGATAGCGGTCCTCCTGATGGCCGGCCTCGACCATGAGATGCGCGACCAGGTGATGCGTCACGAAGTCGTGGAAGACCGCGATGCCGGGGTTCGCGAGGAACGCCTCGTACACGAACTCGTGCCACGGGTTGTTGCCCAGGTGGAAGTACGCGGCGTCGAAGTCGCCGGGCCGGTAGGCGTTGAGCCGGGCCGTGGCGACGCCCGGCGGAGGGTGCACGCGGCGAAAGAGCCCCCTGGGCCGCTCCGAGAACGCGGTGACCTCCGCGCGGGCGGCGAGGAACGGAAGGATCTCCGCGGAGTAATCGGAGATCCCCGAGGGGATCGGCGGGAGGGGCGAGAACCAGGCGAGCCGCACGGGCTCAGGCCCGGCGGCGGGCGGGAACGTCCGGCGATTGCAGCCGCTCGAGCGCCGCGGCCAGGTCGCGCAGCTGCGTCTCGAGATCGGTCAGCCGCTCGCCGTGGCGCGCGTTGACCCCCTCGATCTTGCGATCGATCTCCTTCAGCACCAGGTCGGTGCGATCCAGCACGTCGAGCACCAGCCGGTCGTAGAACCCGTCGCGCCGCGCCGCGATCTGCGCCTCCAGGTCGTCCAGCCGCGTGTCTCGCGCCAGGAGCTCAAAGGAGATCGCCTTGAGGTAGCGCCGAACGGCCAGCCGCCGCCGCAGCCAGTTCACGACCGGCTTCGGTAGGGCCTTCTTCAGGAACTCACGCATCTCTCGCCGAAGCGTAACAGCCGCACTCGGCAGATCTCGTTGGACGGCCGGGGGCGGCGCCCGCGCGGCTCAGGTCGGACCCTCCCGTCCGCTCCCCGCGCGCGGCAGATGCCACCGACCACCCCGACAGACGCACGCTGCGCGGGGAGTGATCTGCGGTGTTGGGGTCTGGGCGATGGCCCGTGCCGAGTGGCCCCTCGGCCGACACCAACCACCCCGCAGAAGGCTCCCCCTCAGAAGACCTCGACCTGGGACTGGTCGCCGAGCATCAGGCGGTACGCGGCGGGGCGCTGCTGGCCGCGGCGGACCTCGACCTTCTTGCCGATCAGGCTGTCGGCGATCGCGCGGACGTCCTCGATGACGCTGTGCTCCATCACGATGCTGTTCTCGATCTCGCTCGATGTCACCCTGCAGCCGTAGTAGATGCTCGTGTTCGGGCCGATCAGGGAGTCCTCGACCACGGTGTTCTCGCCGACGATCGCCGGTCCTCGGATCGTCGAGCGCACGATCTTCGCGCCCTCCTCGACGATGACCGAGCCGGCCAGGCTCGACTCGGCGTCGACCTCGCCGTCCACGCGCGGATCGAGGACGCCGAGCATGATCCGGTTGGCCTCGAGGAGGTCCTCGAGCTTCCCCGTGTCCTTCCACCACTGGCTGACCATGTGGGTGCGCACGGTCCGGCCCGAGTCGATGAGCTGTTGGATCGCGTCGGTGATCTCGAGCTCGCCGCGGCCCGACGGACGGATCGCGTCCACCGCCTCGAACACGGTCGTGTCGAAGAGATACACGCCCACGAGCGCCAGATCGGAGATGTGCTCCTTCGGCTTCTCGACCAGCCGGACCGCGCGGTCGCCCTCGACCACCGCGACCCCGAACCGCTCGGGCTCCGGCACCCTGGCCAGGAAGATCTGCGCGTTCGGACGGTGCGTCTCGAACTCCTTCACGAACCCCGCCACGCCCTCCAGGAGCACGTTGTCACCGAGGTACATCACGAACGGGTCGTCCCCGATGAACTCGCGGGAGATCTTCACGGCGTGGGCGAGGCCGAGGGGCGCCTCCTGCGGGATGTAGGTCACCTCGAGCCCCCAGGCCGAGCCGTCCCCGACCGCGGCCCGGACCTCGGGAGCGGTCTGGCCGACGACGATGCCGACGCGGCGGATGCCGGCGTCGCGCATCGCCTCGAGGCAGTAGAACAGGATGGGCTTGTTCGCGACGGGGATGAGCTGCTTGGCCTGGGTGTGGGTGATCGGTCGCAGCCGCGATCCCTCTCCCCCCGACAGGATCAGGGCCTTCACGCGTTCACCGGCTCTCCGAAGTCCGTGCCCACCACGATCCCGATGTCGGCGCCGCCGATCGACTCCGGCGAGGCCTCCTCGATGGGCGGGGCGGTCTCGAACGTGAACAGGCTGCTCAGGAACTCGGCCACGGCGGCCGCGTCGGCCTCGCGTCCGGGCCGGAACAGCACCCGCGTGGCCGTGGCGCCGGCCGGCGCGTCGATCGTCGGGAGGACCTCGAACCCGCCGGCCGACAGGCGGGTCCGAACCGTCGTGGCGTCGCCGCCCCCGTCGAGGATCCGCACCGAGATCAGGGCGAACTGCCTCGTGTAGCGCTCCAGGCCCAGCCCGTACCGGCCGAGGGGCCGGCCGTCGCGGAGCCGCTCGAACAGGCCGGCCGCCTGGTCGGTCGGCTCCAGGTAGCTGATCCCGTCGAGCAGGATGTGCACCGAGGGCACGACCCGGAAGTCGATGTCCGGCGTCCCGAGGCTGCGGAGCCGCCGCGAGATGTCGTTGATCTCGATGACGCTGATCCCCTCGTCGACCGCGAGGTTGTCGATGACGGCTTTGGCGAGCGACGGGAGCGAGAAGATGGAGCCGGGCGACAAAGCCTTGTTCAGCACCGCGCGGAGGAACTGCTGCTGGCGGGCGATGCGCGCGAAGTCCGGGATGAGGTCGCCATCGACGCTGCGGGCCCGGACGAAGGCCAGGGCGCCCTTTCCGCCCAGCAGGTAGCAGCCGGCTGCCGGCAGGTTGAGCTCGGCGTCGACGTCCACCATCGGCCGGTCGACGCAGATCTCGACGCCGCCCATCGCGTCGACGATCTTCTGGAACCCGGAGAAGTCGACCTCGATGTAGTGATGGATCCGGAGGCCGGAGAAGTCCTGGATCGTGTCCTTCATGGCCTCGGCGCCGCCCTCGAACGCCGTGTTGAGCTTGCCGAGCTCGCCCGAGGGCGAGATCGGGACGCGCAGGTCCCGGGGGAAGTGCACGACGGTCGACTTCCCGGTCTTGGGATCGACCCGCAGCAGGATGATCGTGTCGGCCCGCTGGCCGGGGACGTCGTCCTCGCTTCCCTTGATCTCCTGCTCCTCCGGCGGCAGGCCGGCGCGGGAGTCGCTGCCCAGGATCAGGATGTTCTGGGGCTGGTCCGGCACGGTGTCGTCAAGATCCAGGCCCTCCACGTGGTCCACGCTCACCTGGAGGTAGACCAGGTAGCCGAAGGCGTAGCCGGATCCGACCGCGATCAGCGCGGAGAGGGCACAGGCGACCGTCAGCGCGCGGCGGCGCCAGGGGCCGTTCCAGGTTTTTCGCGAGGTTGCACCGTGTGCCATCGTTTCGCCCGCCAGCGTACCGGGCGCCGTGCGGCAATGCCGGGGAGGGCCGATGGAGATCGTGTGGAGGCCGAGCGCCGACGTGATCGAGCGCGCCAACCTCACGCGACTGATGCGCGCCCACGGGATCGACTCCTACGACGAGATGGTCCGCCGCTCGATCGACGACATCGAGTGGTACTGGGACGCCGTCGTCACCGACCTGGGGATCGAGTTCTACGAGCCGTACGAGCGGGTCCTCGACGCGTCGAAGGGCATCGCCTGGAGCACCTGGTTCACCCGGGGCTCGATCAACCTGGCACATAACTGCGTCGACAAATGGGCGGCCGCGACCCCGGACAAGCCCGCGGTGATCTGGGAGGGCGAGGAGGGCGCGACCCGCACCGTCTCGTACCGGGACCTCCGGGAGGTGGCCGACCGCCTGGCCCACGGGCTCGAGTCCCTCGGCGTGGGCGAGGGCGACGCGGTCGGGATCTTCATGCCGATGACCCCCGAGATCGTGGCCGCCACGCTGGCCTGCGCCAAGATCGGCGCGATCTACCTCCCGATCTTCTCGGGCTACGGGGCGGAGGCGGTGGCGACCCGGCTGGCCGACGCCGGCGCCAAGGTCCTGCTCACGGCCGACGGGTTCACGCGCCGCGGCTCGGTCGTGCCGATGAAGGAGGTCGCCGACGAGGCGGCCGACCGCTGTCCGACGGTCGAGAAGGTCGTCGTGTTCTCGCGCCTGGGACGCGAGGACGTCCCGATGGCCGCGGGGGTCCGCGACGTTCGGTGGGAGAACCTCGTGGCCGGTCAGCCCGCGCATTACGAGACGAAGCGCCTCGATCCGGAGACCCCGCTGTTCGTGGCGTACACGAGCGGGACGACGGGCCGCCCGAAGGGCTCGGTCCACGTCCACGGCGGCTTCCTGGTGAAGATCGCCAGCGAGGTCGCCTACCAGACCGACGTGCACCCCGACGACATCCTGTTCTGGATCACCGACCTCGGCTGGATCATGGGGCCCTGGGAGCTCGTCGGGGCCGGCGCCGTCGGGGCGACGGTCTTCCTGTTCGACGGCGCGCCCAACCACCCGGCGCCCGACCGGGTGTGGGACATGGTCGAGCGCCACCGGGTCTCGGTGCTGGGCGTCTCCCCCACCCTGATCCGCGCGCTGATCCCTTCGGGCGACGAGCACGTCACGCGCCACGACCGGTCGTCGCTCAGGATCTTCGGCTCGACCGGCGAGCCGTGGAACCCGGACCCCTACCTGTGGCTGCTGACCACCGCGGGCGAGGGACGCGTGCCGATCATCAACATCTCCGGCGGCACCGAGGTGGGCGCGTGCTTCCTGTCGTGCTACCCCATCACGGAGCTCAAGCCGACGACGCTCCGCGGCCCCTCGCTGGGGATGGCCATCGACATCTGGGGTCCGGACGGCACCCCGGTGCCTCAGGGCGAGGTCGGCGAGCTGGTGTGCACCAAACCCTGGCCCGGCATGACGCGCGGGCTGTACCGGGACCCGGATCGCTACCTGGAGACGTACTGGAGCCGGTTCCCAGACGTTTGGGTGCACGGCGACTGGGCGAGCGTGGACGAGGACGGCTTCTGGTTCCTGCACGGGCGCTCCGACGACACCCTGAACATCGCCGGCAAGCGCCTGGGACCGGCCGAGGTCGAGAGCGCCCTGGTCGATCACCCCTCGGTCGCCGAGTCGGCCGCCGTTGGCGTCCCCCACGAGGTCAAGGGCGAGGCCATCTGGTGCTTCGTGGTCACGGTGCCCGGGACGGAGCAAACCGACGGGCTCGTGGACGAGCTCAAGGCCATCGTCGCGGATCACCTCGGCAAGTCGTTTCGGCCCTCGCGGATCCTGTTCGTGGACGAGCTCCCCAGGACGCGCTCGGCGAAGATCCTCCGCCGGGCGCTTCGAGCCACCGCCCTCGGGGAAGACCCCGGCGACCTGTCGAGCCTGGAGAACCCCTCGGCCCTGGAGAAGGTTCGCGAGGTCCTCTGACTCATCCGGAAGGCCTCGGAGTGCGTATGCAGGGACATCGACCACCGAGACGAGGCCCCATTGGAGGCAGCGGTCCTTCCCATGGAACGTCCGGGCGTGTCCGTCCATAGCCTGGACGAGGCGCGCGACGCCGACCTGCTCCGGCGGATCGCCCGCGGCGACGAGGAGTCCTTCCGCGCCCTGTACCGCCGGTACGGGGCCGCCGCCTACGGCCTGGCCCGCCGCGTCGTCCGCCAGGAGTTCCTGGCCGAGGAGATCGTGCAGGAGACGTTCCTCGCGCTCTGGCGGGGGGCCGGCGCGTACGACGCCTCGCGCGGATCGGTCCGCACCTGGCTGCTGTCCTCGATCCACCACCGGGCCGTGGACTCGGTCCGGCGGGAGGAGGCCCACACCCGGCGGGCGCAGCGCGCCCACCGCGACGCGGTACCCGAGGCGGACGTGGCCGAGGTCGTGGCCGACGCCCTCGACCTGGAGGACGACTCGGCCCGCCTGGGCGGCGCGCTGGGCGGGCTCCCCCCCGAACAGCGCCACGTGGTCGACCTCATGTACTACGGGGGCCTGACGCAGGCTCAGGTCGCCGAGCGGCTCGCGTTGCCGCTGGGGACCGTGAAGAGCCGATGCCTGCTGGCGATGCGCCGCCTCCGGTCCGCGCTCACCCGGGAGGAGCCGACGTGATCGACCACGACGTCATCGAGGAACGCATCGTCGCCTACGTCCTGGGCGGGATGGACCCGATCGAGCGCGCATCGTTCGAGGCGGAGTTCGCCGAGCACCGCCCCGGGTGCGAGCGATGCACGCGGCTCTACAGCGACTACTCGGAGGTCAGCTCGCGACTGGCGCTCGCCGCGCCCGCGGTCGCGCCCCCGGCGGACCTGGAGGACCGGATCATGGCCCTCGCGACCGGGCGGCACGTCTCATCGGCCACCCGGACGGCCGCGCCGAGGTGGCGCCGGGTGGCGCTGGGGATCGCCGCCGCGCTCGTGCTGGTCGCGGGCTCGGTGGCCGCCACGCTCGCACTCACGGGTTCGTCCGAGGGGTTGCGGATCACGCAGCTGCGCGGCGCCGCCGGCTTCACGCTGGCGTACGTCTCCGGCAGCGACGACGCCGTCATCGTCCCGACGGACGCGCCGCCCCTCGGCCCGGGCCGGGTCTACCAGCTCTGGCTGCGCGTCGACGGCCGCATGCTCGGGTCCGGCACGTTCGGCACCGAGGCCGCCCCGATCGAGCTCGCCGCCGAGGACTTCGACCTGGTCGCCGTCACCGACGAGCCCGTGGGCGGGAGCCCCCAGCCGACGACCGACCCGATCGCCTCCTCGGAGATCGGCTGAGGTTCAGGCTTCCTCGCCCTCGGCCCGTCGTGCGGCGAGGATGGCCTCTTTGCGGGCCAGGCGGGCCTCGCGACGCAGCACGGCCTCGCGCTGGCGCTGGCGCTGCTCCTCGGTCTCGGCGATCGCCGCGGGGACCTCGGCCGGCGTGCCGTCGTCGCCGAGCGCGACGAACACCAGGTAGGCGCTCGAGGTGTGGAGGTGGCGTCCGCTCCGGTAGTTCTCGGTCTCGACGCGCACACCGACCTCCATCGAAGTGGTCCACGCCTGGTTCACCATCGCCCGGACGGTGAGGATGTCGCCCAGGTACACCGGCGCCATGAACGACATGTCGTCCATCGCCGCGGTCACCGCCAGGCGCCCGCAGTGCCGGGCCGCCGCGATCCCGGCGGCGGTGTCGACCAGGCGCATGATCGCGCCCCCGTGGACGTTCCCCGCAAGGTTCGAGTGCTCCAGCTCCATGTGCACGGTCAGCACGACCTCGGACTCCGAGACCGGCTTGGCCCCGGAGGTGCTCATCCGCCGACCGCCTTCATGACCTGCCGCGCGATCACGATCCGCTGGATCTGGTTGGTGCCCTCGTAGATCTGGGTGATCTTCGCGTCGCGCATCATCCGCTCCACCGGGTACTCGCGCATGTACCCGTACCCCCCGAGGATCTGCACCGCGTCCGTCGTGACCTGCATGGCCGTGTCGCTGGCGTAGCACTTCGCCATGGCGGCGAACACCGTCATCGAGGGGTCGCCCCGCTCGACGAGCGACGCCGCCCGGTACACGAGCAGCCGCGATGCCTCGATGCGCATGGCGAGGTCGGCGATGAGGAACTGCATCCCCTGGAACCGGGCGATGGGCTGGCCGAACTGCTCGCGCTCGGCCGCGTAGCGGATGGCGACGTCGAACGCGCCCTGCGCGATCCCGAGGGCCTGCGCGCCGATCGTGGGGCGCGAGTAGTCCAGGGTCCGCATGGCGTAGGTGAAGCCCTCGCCCTCCTCGCCGATCAGGCGGTCGGCAGGGACCTCGCAGTCCTCGAAGTAGACCTCGCGGGTGGGTGAGCCGCGGATGCCCATCTTGTGTTCCAGGGCGCCGAACGACAGCCCCGGGTCGTCGCGCATGGCGAGGAAGCACGAGATCCCGTCCGTGCCGAGCGCGGGGTCGCGCGTCGCGAACACCGTGTACGCGTCGGACACCCCCGCGTTCGTGATGAACCTCTTGGTGCCGTTCAGCCGGAAGCCGCCCTCCGGGAGGCGCTCGTACCGAGTGCGCATCGCGGCCGCGTCCGAGCCGGCGTTCGGTTCGGTCAGGCAGTACGACATCTGGTGCTCGCCGCGCGCGATCCCCCCGAACAGCTCGGTCTTCTGCTCGTCGCTCCCCGCGAGCATCACCGGCGTGGCGCCCAGGCGGGACACGAGCGGTATCAACGAGGCGCCGGCCGAGACCCGGGCGATCTCCTCGGCCAGGATGCAGAACGTGAGCGAGCCGCCCCCCGAGCCGCCGAACTCCTCGGGGTAGCCGACGCCCATCAGCTCGTTGTCGACCAGGACGCGGTGGACGTCCTCGGGGAACTCGTCCGCCGCGTCGATCTCGGCGGCCCGCGGCTCGACGTGGCGTTCCGCGACGTCGCGGACGACCTTGCGGAAGGTCTCGAGCTCCTCGGGCAACGCGAAGGGGTGATCGTCCACGGCGAGTGTCAGGATACGTTCCATGGCCGAGCCCGAAACGCCCGAGACGCCGCACGTCCCGTTCCTGACCGACCCCCATCCCACGCTCTACCCCTGCGTCTTCGACGGCCTCGATCTTCGGCCCGAGGCGAAGGAGCGCATCCTCGGCCACATCTCTCCCGTCCTCGAGTCGCACGTGCCGGGGATCCTCGAGCGGATCCGGTTCCGGATCATCGGCTCGGGCGCGTCGTTCAACTGGGACGAGGGAGGCGACCTCGACTGCCAGGTGTGGGTCGACGTCGAGGGCTACCGCGCGGCCGGCGGGACGAGCCCCGACGACCTGGTCCAGCGGCTCCGCTCCGCCTGCGGTCCCGTGCAGTACCCGAAGGTCGCCGACCTCGGCCTGGCCACGGGGACGTGCGCCGGCGACATGGCCGTCCAGTACTTCGTGAAGCCGGGCCTGGGCACCGACGAGGAGGTCCGCTCGGAGCGGCCGTACGCGGCGTACGACCTCCACGAGGACCGGTGGATCGTCGAGCCGTGGCCGATCACCCCGGAGTTCTACGGCGACCTGTTCATCCAGGTCGAGGCCCGCGCGAAGGAGATCGCCGAGCAGGCGGACGACCTGATAGACGACCTCGAGCGCTCGCTGCGCGAGGCCGAGTACTGGGGCGGCATGCACGCTCGAGGCGGCGACGAGCGCTACAAGCAGCAGGCCGACGAGGCGAAGATCGAGGCCGAGCGGGCCAAGGCCGGGGTCGAGACGCTGTTCGAGACCGTCTACGGCGCCCGCGACGAGGCCTACTCCCCCGAGGGCCGCGGCGTGGCCGACGAGCGGGACGCGCTCACCAAGCTCCTCGAGGTCTGGGGCGTCTTCTGGAAGCTCAAGCGAGCCGCGAGAGACCCCCTCCCCTGGGAGTCCGACGCCCTCTAGCCGGGGAGCTTGACGATCAGGGCGTCGCCCTGGCCGCCGCCGCCGCAGAGGGCCGCGGCGCCGTAGGTCGCGCCCCGCCGCCTCATCTCGTGGGCGAGGTGCAGGACCAGGCGCGTCCCGCTCATCCCGATCGGGTGCCCGAGGGCAACCGCGCCGCCGTTCGGGTTCACGATCTCCTCGTCCAGCCCCATGGTCTTGGCCGCGTTCAGCGAAACGGCGGCGAAGGCCTCGTTGAACTCCACGACGCCAAGGTCGCTCGCCTGCAATCCCGCCTTCTTCAAGGCGTTCTCCAGGGCGATGGCCGGCACCGTGTGCAGATACGCGTAGCGCTCGGCGCTCATGCCGTGGGCGACGATCTCCAGGAGCGGCTCGAGGCCGAGCTCGTCGGCGCGCTCGCGGCTCATCACGATCGTGGCCGCGCCGCCGTCGGAGATTTGCGACGCGTTGCCCGCGGTGATCGTCCCGTCGGGCGTGAACGCCGGGCGGAGCTTGGCCAGCGACTCGACCGTGGTGTCGGCCCGCACGCCCTCGTCCTCGCCCACGACGACCGAGTCGCCCTTGCGCTGCGGGATCTCGACCTTGACGATCTCGTCGTCGAACAGGCCGTCCTTCTGGGCCCGGGCGGCGCGCTCGTGGCTGCGGGCCGCCCACGCGTCCTGCTCCTCGCGGCCGATCTTCAGGTCCGCGTTCACCTCGTCCGAGGACGCCCCCATGTGTTGCTTGGTGAACGTCGACCACAGGCCGTCGTGGACCATCGTGTCGACGAGCTCGGTGTTGCCCATGCGCGCGCCGTACCGGCCGGACGGCAGCACGTAGGGCGCGTTCGTCATCGACTCCATGCCCCCCGCGACGGCGGTGGAGATCTCGCCCGCGCGGATCAGTTGGTCTGCCAGCGCGATCGTGTTGAGGCCCGACAGGCAGACCTTGTTGATCGTGATCGCGGGGACCTCCTTCGGAAGGCCCGCCAGGATGGCGGCCTGGCGCGCGGTGATCTGGCCCGCGCCGGCCTGCAGGACCTGGCCCATCAACACGTAATCGATGCTCGCGCCGTCGATGCCGGCCCGCTCGACGGCGGCCTTGATCGCGTGGCCGCCGAGCTCCACGGCCGGGAGGTCCTTGAAGGCGCCGCCGAACTTGCCGATCGGGGTCCGGGCCCCGGAGACGATCACTGAGGTGGTCACGAGGAGCTCCTTTCGAGGTCTGCGCCAATTCTACGGCGCGAGCCGGAACCGGCCGTCCGTGGCAGACTGAACGGGCATCGAGTCAAGGAGGGGAAGATGCTCGACAAGATCGACGACCTCGTCCAGGAGCGCCATCTGCTGACCCACTCGTTCTACACGAAGTGGGCCGAGGGCACGCTGCCGGTCGAGAACCTGCAGGAGTACGCGCGTCAGTACTACGCCTTCGAGTCCGCGTTCCCGCGGTTCCTCTCGGCGATCCACACCCAGATCGAGGACCGCTCGCAGCGCCAGCTGGTGCTGGACAACCTGTGGGACGAGGAGCACGGCGCCGACAACCACGCCGAGCTGTGGCTCCGCTTCGCGGAGGCCGTCGGCGTCAGTCGGGAGGACGTCCTGGGGGCCGAGCCCAACGAGGCCACCCGGGCCCTGGTGGAGACGTACCGGGAGGCGGCGGCCGAGTCGGCCGCGTCCGGCCTCGCGGCCCTGTACGCGTACGAGTCCCAGGTGCCGGCTGTGGCCACCTCGAAGATCGAGGGCCTCGCAAAGCACTACGGGATCGAGGGCGGACCGGGGATCGACTTCTTCACCGCCCACATCGAGGCCGACACGGGCCACGCCGCCGCGGAGCGCGATCTGGTCGCGTCGCTGTCGACGGACGAGGAGACGACCGTGAAGGCCGCCGACCCCGCCCTGTCGGCGTGGTGGGAGTTGCTCTCGGCCGTCGACGCCGGAGGGCGAACCCGGCCATCGGCCATCCGGCCGTGGGGCATTCGGGGGCCAAATCTCCGGACGTCGTCGGGTTCGTGCAGATATGTCCTGGATTATGGGGGGAGTCAAAGCGGCCCGGCGCGACTATCGTGCGGCTGGAATGCCGAGGAAGAAGTCGCCCCCCATCGACGTCGCCACCGCGCGACTGATCGGTGGCCTCCTGAGAGGCCTCCGCAAGGCCGCCGGCTACCGCGCGGTGGCGGATGCCGCGGCCGCCGAGGGCTCCCCCGCCGCCCAGCAGACGATCTACGCCTACGAACGCGGCGGGCTGGTGCCCTCGCTCCGGCAATTCATGGAGCTCGTCGAGTTCTACGCACTGCGGACGCCGGAGGCCCGGCCGGAGGTCCGGCCCCTGGCCGTGGCGGCGATGGTCCAGGCCCTCGCGTCACCCGCGTACCACCTGCCGGCGGCATACGATCTGGTCGCCCGGCTCCAGCCGGAGCCGCCCGCCACCCGCGTCCGGAGGACCGTGTGAACCTGACCGACGTCGACCACATCGGGATCGCCGTCCTCGACCTCGAGGCCGCGGTCGAGCACTACCGTCGCACCCTCGGCGTCGAGCCCGTCCATCGCGAGACCGTCCTCGACCAGGGCGTCGAGGAGGTCCTGTTCCCCGTGGGCTCCTCCTACATCCAGCTCCTCGCCGCGACGGGTCCGGACACCCCGGTCGGCAAGTTCCTCGACCGCACGGGCGAGGGCGTGCACCACATCGGCTACCGGGTGGACGACCTGGACTCCGTCCTCGACCACCTCAAGGCCGAGGGCGTCCCCCTCGTGGACGAGCGGGGCCGCCCCGGAAGCCGCGGCACGACCGTGGCCTTCGCCCACCCGAAGGGCTTCCTCGGCGTGCTGGTCGAGCTGGTCCAGGAGCCGACCGCCCCCGCCTAGCCCTCGGTCGATGGGGTATCCCCCGGCGAGGGACCCCGGCCGGCGAGGCGCTGCAGGCCGTCGTACGCGGCGTACTTGTAGGCGTCGGTGCGGGTCGGGACGTTGAACGTCGTGTGGATGAACCGCTCGATGGAATCGCCATCGGTCACGGCGGCCTGCCCCAGGTGGATGAGCTCGCTGGCGCCCTCGCCGATGATGTGCACGCCCAGAAGCATCCGGTCGCTCTTTCGGAAGACCAGCTTCACGAAGCCCTCCTCGAACCCGGCGATCTGGGCCCGGGGGTTGCCGGCGAACGACGCCCGCCCCACCTCGTAGTCGAAGCCGCGCTCGGCGGCGAGCTCCTCGGTGAGCCCGACCATCGCGACCTCGGGGATCGTGTAGACGCCCATCGGGATGATCGGGTCCACCCGGCGCTTGAACGGGATGGCGAAGGCGTGGCACATCGCCACCCGGCCCTGCTCCATCCCCACCGAGGCCAGCGCGGGAGGACCGATCACGTCGCCCGCGGCATAGATCCCATCGGCCGTCGTCCGGAAGGTCTCGTCGACGAGGATCCGGCCGCGGTCGTCGGCCTCGACCCCCGCGGCCTCCAGGGCCAGCGCCTCGGTGTTGCCGACCTGGCCGAGCGAGAACAGGACCTTCTCGCCGGGGATCGCCTCGCCGCCCTCCAGGTTCACCGCCAGCCCGTCGGCGCGGCGCTCGATCGACTCCGCGCGGCGGCCCGTCATGACCCGCATCCCGAATCCCTCGAACGTCTCGGCCAGCCTGGTGGACACCTCCGCGTCGGCGAACGGGAGGATCCGCGGACCGGCGTGGACGAGGGTCACCGCCGACTCGAGCGCGACGAAGACCGAGGCGTACTCACAGCCGATGACCCCGCCGCCGATCACCACGATCGACGCGGGGATCCGGTCGGTCACCAGGATCTCCTCGGAGTCGTGGACGTCGGGGTCCTCGAACGGCACGTCGGGCGGGTGGAACGGGCGCGCGCCCGTCGCGATCAGGATCACGTCGGCCTCCAGGACCCGGTCACCCACGCGAACGCGCCGGCCGGGCTCGAGGCGGCCCTCGCCCGTGACGAGCTCGATCCCGTGGGCCTCGAGGTTGCGGCGGACGCCCTCCCCCACGGCATCGACGACCGCGGCCCGGCGGGCCTGGAGCCGCTCGATCGTCACCTCGGGGTCGAGGCTCAGGCTGACGCCGTACACCCCCCGGCGCCGGAACCCCGTCAGGTACTGGGCGGTCTCGCGGAGGGTCTTCGAGGGGATGACGGCCTGGCGCACGGCCGTCCCGCCGGGAAGGTCCCGCTCGACGACGGCGACGCGCTTGCCCACGTACGCGGCCTGGGCCGCGCCCTTCTCGCCGGCCGGTCCCGACCCGAGGACGACGAGGTCGAAGCGCTCGGACGTCAGGGCAGCTCCGTGAGCCCCGTCTGGGGGGCGCTCACGAGCGCGGCCATGTTGCCCTCGGGGTGGCGGTTCTCGTGCATCAGCTGGTGCGCCGCGCCGATCTCCTCGAAACCGAACACGGGCTCGGCCATGCACGGATCGATCTTGCCGTCCACCACCAGCTGGTTGAACGCCGCGGACTGCTCGTCGTTGGCGAAGTGCGAGCCCTGGAGCCGCTTCTGGCGCATCCACAGG
>JBBDTT010000211.1:0-15211 GCA_040904285.1 Actinomycetota bacterium | reverse complement strand
CCGGTAGACGGATCAGTCACGTTGTAAGAACGGGAAGTCAGTGTTCTGCCTCGTCCGGCGCTGGTTCGAAGCCCAAGGCCTGGCTGATCGCGTCATCGAAAGTGCGGTAGCTGTGCAACCCCCAATCTCCAACCGGCTCGATCGGACCCGGCAGCTCATTGCCTTGCTCGTCAAACTTCGTCCAAGCGACATCGACCGCACCTCTTCGCTCGACCCATCGCTCAAGCTCCGGCCAGTGGGAGTCGCTCTCGTCGACCTCGACGCTGACGAGACCGGCCGGGGCGACAGCGTGTCCAAGGGCAGCCAGCTCCGCTCTGACCTCCGGTGACGAGGCAACGCTAATCCGGTGAACGTGTCTCATCGGCTACAGACCCAATGCCTTATGGCTGTACCGAATCCTGATCGGTGTCGCTCAGCGGATGCCGGTGTCGAGGCTGACGTTCGCCTCGACGAACTCGCCCTCCGGCACCGTCACGTCCTGGGGCTTGCCGAACACGATGGTGTCCTCCTCGAGGGGGAACGCCTGGATCGTGTAGGTGCCGGGCTCGACGGAGATGCGGAAACGTCCCTCGGCGTCGGTTCGCTCGCTCGCCACGACGTCGGTGCCGTCGACGGTCATGACCCGGACCTCGGCCTCGGTGGGCTGGTCGGGACAGGGGCTGTTCTCCTGCTCGACCGGGCACTGCGGGCCGAGGAGGACCTGGCCGAAGACGCCCGACGTCCCGTCGCCGGAGGACGCGACCCCGCCGCAGCCGGCGGCCGCCACCGCGACCAGCAGGAGCACCACAGACCGCTTCATGCCCCTAGGACGCTCACTCGCGGGCGGTGGGTTCCCGCATCTCCAACGTCACGTTCGTCCCGCGGCACGAGGCGAGCAATGCGCCGTTCGCGTCGTGGAGCTCGGCCTGGCAGAACGTGATCTTGCGGGTCTTGTGCACCACGAGCCCGGTCCCGCGAACCAATGCCAGCGGCGTCGGGCGGTAGAACTCGGTCCTCAGGTCGGCGGTCAGGAACACCTCGTCGTTGTTGAGGAGCGACCAGGTGGCCGCGCCCATCGCGCTGTCGAGCAGCGCCGTGACCATCCCGCCGTGGACGATCCAGCCGCCCTCGATCGTGGGGAACGCGTGGTCGGTGGTCGGCGTCCATTCGAAGACGGAGCGCCCGGGTTCCAGCTCCACCCGGTTCCACCCGAGGTGCGTCCAGATGCCGCGGGACTCGCTCTGGTCGATGGCGAGCTGCTCCTCGAAGCGCTCGCCCGGGGTGAACCGGGTCGTCACGCCCCGATGTACTGCTTGACGTCGATGCCGGCCTGCTCGAGGGCCAGCTGGAAGTCGTGGCGGTTCGACGCCGCGTCGAGGGCGTCGGGGATCTCGACCAGGCCGTTCAGCACCAGGCCGATCAGCGACTGGTCGAACGTCTGCATCCCGTAGAACTCGCCCTCGCGGATCATGTCCTGGATCTGGCCGGTGCGGAGCGGGTCGACGATGCAGTCCGCCGTCCGGCCGGTGTTGACCATGATCTCCACCGAAGGGATGCGTCCGCCGCCGGCCTTGGCCAGCAGCCGCTGGCACATGATGCCCTTGAGCGCACCGGCCAGCGCCACCCGGATCTGCTGCTGCTGGAACGGCGGGAAGAAGTCGACGATGCGGTTCACCGTCTCGGTCGCGTCGATCGTGTGCAGCGTGGACAGGACCAGGTGGCCCGTCTCGGCCGCGGCGAGGGCCGCCTGCACGGTCTCGGTGTCGCGCATCTCCCCGACCAGGATCACGTCGGGGTCCTGCCGCATGGCCGCGCGCATCGCGACGACGAACGAGTCGGTGTCGACGCCGACCTCGCGTTGGTTCACGGTGGCCTCGCGGTCGGGATGCAGGACCTCGATCGGGTCCTCGATGGTCAGGATGTGGACCGGCTTGGTCGCGTTGATGTGGTCGACCATCGCGGCCAGGGTGGTGGTCTTGCCGGAACCGGTCGGGCCGGTCACCAGGATCAGGCCGCGGGGCTCCTCGGACAGGGTCCGCACGACCGGCGGCAGGCCGAGCTCCTCGAACGAGGGGCTCCCGATGCGAACCAGCCGGCAGACGAACGAGGTCATGCCGCGCTGACGGAACGCGTTCACCCGGAACCGGCCGAGGCCCTCGACCGTGTACGCGAAGTCGGCCTCGCTCTTCTCGAGGAACGTGTCGTAGCGGGCCTGGCTCGGGATGATCGTCCGCAGGGCCAGGTCGACCTCGTCCTCGGTCAGCTGCGCCTCGCCCTCCAGCCGGGCGAGGATGCCGTCGATGCGGAACGTCGGCGCGGTGCCGACCTTCATGTGCAGGTCGGAGCCCCCCTCCTCGAACAGGACCTGGAGCAGCTGGTCGATCTCGCGGGTCCCGCTGCCCTTGCGGTCGATGCCCGACACCCCACCCTCGGGGGGCGGGTCGCCCAGGCTCGGGAAGCTCTCGGTGTAGGCCGTCGGGTCCGCAACGTAGCGGGCCGGTGCCACGGCGTCGTCCTCGGAGGTCTCGTTCGGCTCGTCGGTCACGGGGACAAGGATACGCGCGCGTGCGCGGGAAGGACTAGGTCTCGCCCGTCGCTTCGGTGCGCTCGATCGCCTCCAGGCGGTCCTCGAGGAACAGCTCCTGGATCGCGATCTTGATGATCGCCGCGATCGGCAGCGCCAGGAGGCTCCCGAGGACCCCCATCAGCGAACCGCCGATCATGACCGCGATGATCACGGCGCCCGGGGACATGTCGATGGCTCGCTTCATCACCCGAGGTTGGATCACGTAGTTCTCGATCTGCTGGTAGAGGAGGAAGAAGATGGCCGTCCCGATGGCCAGTCCGGTCCCGCCGTCGAAGTACGCCACGATCGTGACGGCGAGCAGGCCGATGATCGCTCCGATCGTCGGGATCAGGTCGAACAGGGCCATGCCGAACCCGAGCGCGGCCGCATACGGGATGCCGAAGATGGCGCAGAAGCCGAACGTCACGATGCCCGCGATCCCGCTCGTGGCGAGGTTGCCGACGACGTACCCGCCCACCCGGTCGATCGACTCCTCGATGATCTCCTCGAAGTCCTCCCGTTGCTCGCCCACGAGCAATCGGGCGATCCCCCGCTTCATCGACGGAAGCCGGATCGCGATGATCGAGGTCAGGATCAGGACCGTCAGGAAGTTGAAGACGAACGTCCCAACCGAGGTGACCAGGCCGAGCGCGGCCGAGGGCACCTCCTTGGCCAGGTCGCGCAGCTTCGTCTGCAGGTCGAACTGCTCGTCCAGGCGGCCGAAGATGCTCGCCTGGCCCTCCGGGGACTGCAGGTAGCCGGGCGCCTTCTCGACCAGGTTGCCGGTCTCGCGGACGATCGCGGGGATCACCAGGGCCAGGAAGGCCACGATGACCAGGAGCGCGGCGGTCAGGATGATCGCCACCGCCCAGCCCCGCTTCATGCCCCGGCGGACGAGCGACTTGATCGCCGGCTGGAGCCCCAGGCCGAGGACGAACGAGATCACCAGCAGCACCAGGACGCTCGAGATCTGTCCCAGTGCCTTGAACAGGACCCAGGCGAGGATCAGCGCGGCGCCGACCTTCACCCAGTAGACGAAAGGCGGCCAGAACGCGCCTCGAGCGACGCCCCGGGCGAGCGGCGTGGGGAACTCGGTCGCGATCGACGGCTCGAGCAGCTCCTGGGGAGCGGCGACCGGCGACGGAGCGGGCGCTCGAGGAGCGCGCTTGCGGGCCGGTGCCTTCTTCGCCACGGGCTTGCGAGCCGAGGACTTTTTCGCGACTGTTTTCTTCGCGGGAGTGCGCTTGGACGAGGGCCGGGTCTGCGCCACGGCCGAAGTCTGGCGCGTGCCGCCCCCGAATGCCAGTCGCCGGGCGTTCCGCGGTCATCGGGCTGGATAGGCTGCGTTCGTGATCCGGGGTGAGATCCCACCCGACGCGTGGAGGCGTCGGCAGCGGCTTCGCCGGGTGCTGAACCTTGCCGGGTGGTCGGCCGTGATCGTCGGAGTTGCCGGGGCGGTTCTTCTCCGCGATCGCGGTGAGGCGTCGGTGCCCTGGGCCATCGGGGCGGTGGTCGGCTGGGTCCTGGCCACAGCTACCTCCGGCAACTCGTGGTCCGGCCCCGGCCCCGACGGCACCATGGAACCGGACGACGAACCGCCGGGTCCGCTCTGGTTCCCGATCGCAACTCTCCAGTCCCACGCCCCGGTATGGGTGGAGCCGCCCCGGCCACTGACAGCGGTCGAACGAGAAACCCTCAGCCGACTGCTCTCCGTGCCTTTCGCGGGCAACACGGAGCTCCGGAGACAGGTCCCGCATCTCAAGGTGGAGGTGGGGTGCGCAGAGTGCCCGACGATCGCCTTCCTCCAGGACGGTGCCCGGCAGCCCGGCCCGCAGCCGCCCTGGCCTGTGCCGGTCCAGGCCGAGACGCGCGACGAACAGGGAGCGATCCAGCTTCTTCTTCACGTCCGGGACGGCCTCATCGTCATGCTCGAGGTGTCGCGGCCGGGTGGAGGCGGAATCGAGCGGCTCCCCGACGTTTCGTCGTTGCGCGTGTACCTCTCACCGGCCGCCCGAAGAGACGGTCCGGATCCCTTCATGCGGAACTGAGGCTCAGACCGCGAAGCGGACGTGGAGGACGTCGCCCTCGCGGACGGGGTAGTCCTTGCCCTCCACGCGGAGCTTGCCGGCGGCCTTTGCCGCGTCCCACGAGCCGGCGGCGACCAGGTCGTCGTAGGCGACCACCTCGGCCCGGATGAAGCCCCGCTCGAGGTCGGTGTGGATCGCGCCTGCCGCCTCGGGCGCGAGGGCGCCCCGGCGGACCTCCCAGGCCCGGGTCTCGTCCTCGCCCGTCGTGAGGAACGTGATCAGGTCCAGGACGCCGTAGGACGCCTCGATGACGGCGGGAAGCCCCGGCTTCGTCACACCGAACTCCGCGAGGAGCGCGGAGCCCTCGTCGGGATCCATCTCGGCGACCTCGGCCTCGATCGACGCGTACACGCCCACGGTCTCGGCGGGGAGCCCGTCCGGGACGGCCGAGCCCTCCTCGAGGTTCGCGACCGGGATCCGCGGCTTCAGCGTGAGCGGCGCGTAGCCCCGGAGGATCTTCGCGTCCTCGAGCGACAGCCCGGCGTCGCGCAGCGGGGTCTCGGCGTTCAGGGCCTCGACCGCGGCGCGCAGGATGCCCACCTCCTGCTTGGCCGCGGCGTCGGGGCCTCGGGCCTTCTTCTCGGCCCGCTCCAGGCCGCCCTCGAGCGCGGCCAGGTCGGTCACCAGCAGGTCGGCCTCGACCTCGGCCAGGTCCTTCGCCGGGTCCGGGTCCGAGCCGAACGCGCGGAGGACGATCGCCAGGGCGTCGGTCTCGCGCAACGCGGCGATGCCCTGCGCCGTGGCGCCGCCGGGCACGTCGACGAACCGGACCTGAGCCGGAACGACCTTGGCGGAACGCTCCAGCTCGGCCAGGACCTGCAGGCGTGGGTCCGGCACCGGCACGACCGCCTGGTTCGATCGGCCGCCGACGCCGCCCGTGCGGGTCAGCGCGGTGAACAGGGTCGACTTGCCGCTGTAGGGAAGGCCCACCAGGCCCACGTCCTTCACGGCGGCGAGCCTACAATCGCCGGGCGATGGCCAAGACGACGCGGCTGAAGGCCGCCCCCAAGGCCGAGGAGCGCCAGCCGGTCCGGCTGACCTCCAGCCGGGTCCTGGTAAAGCGGCCCGACGACGAGGGCGAGCGCCGCTCCAAGGGAGGCCTCCTCATCCCCGCGACGGCCGCGAGCGTGAACCGCAAGCTGACGTGGGGCGAGGTGGCGGGCGTCGGACCCGACGTCCGCGGCATCGAGCCGGGCGACCGGGTTCTGTTCCTGCCCGACGCCGGCTTCGAGGTCGAGATCCAAGACGAGGAGTTCATGCTCCTCCGCGAGCGCGACGTCCACGCCGTCGCCAGCGACCGCATCGAAGCCCAGGCCGGCCTGTACCTCTAGCCGGCGCCCAGCCCCATCCGGTAGATCCGCGTGCCGCGGTCGTCGTCGTGGAGAGCGACCTCGGCATGGCCGGCGGCCAGGAGGTCCTCCCACGCCTCGCCCATCCAGGCCTCGGCGGCCTCGCGGTCGGGGAAGGGCTCCGATCGGCCACGTTCCTCGCCGGCATCGTCCAGATAGCGCCAGATGAACATTTCGCTCGCGTTCCGGGGTTCGGACGAACGGGTTGGTACCATACCGGTCCCCCTGCCGTCGTCGATCCATCCGGTCGAGACGGTCAAGCGCCCACCGTCCCCGAGCCGATAGCGAACCCATGAGCCGAGCCGTACTCCGCGTCGCCTTCGTCCTCGCCCTCCTCGGAGGGCTCCTCGCGCAGTCCCCCGGGCCGGCCCACGCGGCCTTCTCGGACGTGCCGTCGAGCCATTGGGCCAAGACGGCGATCGACTACGTGGCGTCGACGAACCCGTGGATGAACGAATACGGCACCACGCTGTTCAAGCCCGAGGTCCAGGAGTCCAAGCGCCGGTTCGCGATGCACATCGTGAAGGCCTTCGACCCGAACGGGACCACCGACCCGTCGATCACCTTCCCGGACGTCCCGACCACCGACCCGTACCACCACTACATCAACATCGCGGTGAAGCACGGATGGATGACGGTGCAGGCCGACGGCAAGTTCAAGCCGGTCAACGCCATGAGCACGAACATGGTCCACCGCGGGCTGGTCATCGCGCTCGGACTGCAGGCCGAGGTCGACGGGCTCATCGCGATCCACATGGACGGCGGACTCGTCGCTCCCGACACGCCGATCGCGGTGAACGCGGGGCGGTTCCCGTACATGGTCCTGGGGATGCAGCTCGGGCTGCGGTTCAACCACGCCACCGAGGCCGAGGACGTACTGCCCACCACCGTCCTGACCCGCGACGAGGTCGCCTACTCGCTGTGGAAGGCGAAGATCGTCTCGTCGTGGACGCTCGGGGGGCTGGCCGTCTACCGCGACATCGAGCTGCCGGCGCTGTCGGACCAGGTCCTGGACATGGCCGAGTTCGGCTTCAACTACGTGGGCTATCCGTACATCTGGGCGGGCGAGTGGCACGTGAAGTCGCCGGGCGGGTACTGCTGCGGGACCCAGACCCAGGGCGGGTTCGACTGTTCGGGCCTGATGTGGTGGCTGCTGAAGAAGCCGGCCGGCGGATACGACAACACGTCGATCCGCGGGTACACCGGGTGGTCGCTCCCCGAACGGTCCTCGGCCGCGATGGCGGCGGCCGCACCCGCCAAGCTGACCTACGCGCAGACCCAGCCCGGCGACCTGATGTTCCAGGACGACAACGCGAAGCCAGGCGTGGTCAGCCACGTCAACGTCTACCTCGGCAACGGGTGGGCCCTGGACGGCTCGAGCGGCCGGGGCGGCGTCAGCGTGATCAAGGTCGACTCGGGCTGGTACTACGACCACTTCATGTGGTCGCGTCGACTGGTGCCCTGAGCGTCCGGCTCAGCTCTCCAGCACGCGCTCGACGGTCGTGAGCAGCTCCCCCATCGAGAACGGCCGGCGGAGCTCCGCGTCCACCGGGACCAGCGCCAGCTTGCCGGTCTCGCCCTGCTTGGCCATGAACACGATCACCTTCGTGTCCTTGAGCTGCGGGTCGGCGCGCATCTCGCGGAGGGTCTCCCAGCCGTCGGTGTCGGGGAGCTCGGCGTCGAGCAGCACCAGGTCGTAGACCCCTTCGCGCATGGCGTCGAGCCCGCGGGGGCCGGAGTCGGCCTCGTCCACCTGGTAGCCCTCGAGCTGCAGCCGGAGCACCGGCTGGCGAAGGTGCTCGGGACGGTGATCGATGAGGAGGAGTCGCGCCTTGTTGCCCATGCCCCCCAGCCAGATTCCCCGAGGCGGGTCCCCGAAACACCAAGCGTAGCGCTCCGGGCCGACACGGGATGGTCGCCTGCACGAGATCGAGCGGGACGTGGCGGACCTTCGCTCGACGGCCGACCGGGCGCGGCAAACCGCCGAGCAGGCCCGCGGCCTGCAGGCCGCCGGGCCCGCGAGGCGTACGTGCAGGGCGCCGATCGCCTCGGCGTGCTGTTCGGCGCGACGACGTTCGCCGAGTTCTCCGACCGGCTGGAGTTCCTCGCCCGGATGACCGACGGCGACGCCGAGCTGGCCACGCGGGCCGAGGTCACCCGCCTCCACGCCCGGCGCGTCGGCGACGACCTCACCCCGGTGCTGGAGGCGCAACGAGCGGAGGTCGCCCGCCTGGACCGAAGCCGGTCCGAGATCGAGGCGGGGGTCTCGGCGCAGACGGCGCTGGTGGACCGGTTGGAGCGGGCGCTGCAACGCCCGGTCGTGATCAGCCCCCCGAGCGCCACGCCCGAGGAGGTGCCGATCGGGTCGCTCCCCGACGCATCGCCCGGGGCCCAGGACGCCATCGCCGCCGCCTACCCACTCGTCCCAGGCGCAGTACGGGGTCCTGCCGCGCGTCGCCCGGGAGGACCTGCAGCCCGGCGACCTGCTGTTCTTCTACTCCCCGATCCACCACGTGGGGATGTACCTGGGCAACGGCCAGATGATCGACTCGCCGCACACCGGCTCGTACGTCTCGATCCGCGGCGTCAACTGGGACGACTACGTCGGCGCCGGCCGCCCGGGGGTCTAGCTCCCCAGCGAGTCCGACAGGCGGTCGACCTGGATGCCCTGCTCGAGCATCCACGAGACGGCCTCTTCGATCGCCGACTCGTCGCCCTCGAGCTCGAGGATGACCCAGCCGAAGCGCTCCTCGACGTTCGCACGGCGGATGTTGGTGACGACCTCGAACCGGCGGCCGACCTCGTAGATCACCGGCCGCTGGATCAGGTTCTCGGGGAACGTGAGGTGGAATCGGCTGCCCATGTGGCGCGATTGTCGCAGGCGTCCGTGAACGCCGTCCACGCGGGAGGCGTGCACTACAATCGCGATCCCCATGAACCTCCGCGACTACCTACTCATCCTGCGACGCCGCAAGTGGATCGGCGTCGTCGTCCTGGCCGCGACGATCGCCACCGCGGCCACGCTGACGACGCTGGCCACGCCCGTCTACGAGTCGGCGGCCACGGTGTTCGTCGGCCCCCAGGCGTTCGTCAACGAGGACACCCCCGGCGGGGCGAGCGGGCAGATCCAGATCTCGCTGTCGATCGCCGAGCGCCTGACGAAGACCTACGCCCGGATGATGCGGAGCCTCACCGTCGCCGAGAAGGCCGTGGAGGACGCGGACCTGCGGGTGGACGCCGGCTACCTCCGGGCCCGTCTGACGGTCAACGCCATCGAGGACACCACGCTGATCGAGCTGATCGTCCGCGACCTGGACCCGGTGCAGGCCTCCCAGATGGCCAACGCGACGGCCCGGGCGTTCGTGGAGCTCGCCGCCGACCTCACCCGCCCCGGGTCCACCGAGACGCGGGCACCAATCGTGCCGCTCACGCTGTTCGAGGAGGCGCCCACGCCCCTCGCGCCGGTGAGCCCGAACCCGTCCCGCAACCTGGCCCTGGCCACCGTCCTCGGCCTGGTCCTCAGCGTCGGGATGATGTTCGCGGCCGAGTACCTGGACGTCGCGGTCCGCGGTCCGGACGACGTCGAGCGGCTGGTCCACCTGCCCGTCCTGGCGCTGATCCCCCGGGTCTCGCGTGACGACATCTCGTCCAAACGCTCGCCGCCCGCCCGCCCGAGGATCCGAGCGGCCCAATGAGCCCGATCTTCAGCCGTCGCGACCGGCTCCAGAACCTGCCCGACATCACCGTTTCGGAGCTGAAGAGCGACTCGGTACCCGCCGAGATGTTCCGCACGCTGCGCACCAACGTGCAGTTCGCGCTGGTCGACAAGGAGCGGGCCGCGGTAATCGTGACCAGCCCGCTCGCCGAGGAGGGCAAGACGCTGGTGTCCTCGCACCTGGGGCTGGCCTTCGCCCGGGCCGGCAAGCGGGTCTTCGTCGTCGACGCGGACTTCCGCCACCCCAGTCTGCATCACTACTTCGGGGTCTCGAACGACGTGGGCCTGGCCGAGGTGCTCCTGGGCGACGTCGCCCTGACCGACGCGTTGAAGCGGGTGCAGGTCGAGGAGGACCCCCCCACCACGATGTACGTCCTGACCACCGGACGACGCCCGCCGAACCCGGCCGAGCTGCTCGGCTCGCGGCGCATGGCCGTCACGCTGACCGCGCTGAAGGAGGTGGCCGAGCTCGTCATCGTCGACTGTCCGCCGATCGTGCCGGTCACCGACGCGGGCGTGCTGGCCCCGGCCGTCGACGGCACCCTCCTGGTCGCGGCCTCGAGCATCACCCGTCGCCACGCCCTGCAGCGGGCCGTCGACCTGCTGCACAAGACCGGCACCAACATCCTCGGCGTCGTCCTGAACTTCGTGTCGGGCTCGGACTCGGCCGGCTACTACTACGCCTACCCATATCCCAAGGCGGGCGCGGAGACGGGCCGAGGGACCCCGGAGCGGATCGCGTAAGTGCCGCGCTGATGCAGGTCGTCATCCTCGCCGGAGGCCGGGGGACGCGCGCGATGCCGTTCACCACCGACCAGCCCAAGCCGATGCTCCGCCTGGCGGGCACTCCCCTGGTCGAGCACGTCATGCGCATCTACGCCGAGCAGGGCTTCGATCGGTTCGTCCTGGCCATCGGCCATCGCGGCGAGGTGATCGAGGACCACGTCCGCGACCGCGCCCTGCCGTGGGAGGTCCGGTTCTCGCGGGCCGGCGACGACGCGGACACCGGCACCCGCCTCGGGGTCGCCGCCGAGCAGTGCGAGGGCGCGTTCCTGGCCACGTACGGCGACGGCTTCGGGGACGTCGACCTTGCGGCGCTGGTGCAGGCGCACCGCGCGTCGGGCCGCGCCGCGTCGCTCACCGCCGTGCGCCTGCGATCGCAGTACGGGACCGTCGACATCGACCCCGGTGGCCTGGTCCACGGCTTCCGCGAGAAGCCGACGTTCGACGACGTGTGGATCAACGGCGGGTTCTTCGTGTTCGAGACGAGGGCCCTCGAGGGGTCGGCCGGGACGTCGCTCGAGCGCGACGTGCTGCCCGCCCTGGCCACGCGCGGCGAGCTGCACGCGTACCGGCACCACGGCTTCTGGCGGTCGGTGGACACGTTCAAGGACCTCGAGGAGCTCGAGGCGATGATCACGGAGGGGACGGCGACATGGGCAGGCTTGACGGTCGGCGAGTCCTCGTAACCGGGGCCTCGGGCTTCATCGGCTCGCACGTGGTGCGGGCCGCCCTGGCCGAGGGCGCCGAGGTGCACGTCCTGGTCGACGAGGTCTCGAGCGTGGTGCCGCAGCGCCTCACCGACCTGGCCGGGCGGATCACGTTCGTGCCGGGCAACCTCACCGACTCGGGCGCGATGCGCCACGCGGCCCGGGCGTCGACCCCCGACATCGTCCTGCACCTCGGCGCGTACACCCACGTGGGCAAGTCGTTCAGCCACGTGAGCGAGTGCATCCAGACGAACGTGGCGGGGACCTCGAACCTGCTGCAGGCCCTCGAGGGCACCGGCTACACGCGGTTCGTGTACACGAGCACCAGCGAGGTCTACGGCGACATCCCGGTGCCCTTCCAGGAGGACGCGGTCGTCACGCCGCTCTCCCCGTACTCGGTGACGAAGTACGCGGGGGAGCTGATGTGCCGGATGTTCGTGCAGGCCTACGACTGGCCGATCGTCGTGCTGCGCCCGTTCAACGCGTACGGCCCGGCGCAGAGCCCGGACCGGATCATCCCGGAGATCATCGTCAACGCCCTGCGCGGCCAGCCCGTGAACATGACCGAGGGCAAGCAGACGCGCGAGTTCAACTTCGTCGAGGACCTGGCCGAGGGCTTCCTGCTCGCCGGCCTCGCGGGCGAGGAGGTCAACGGCCGGGTGATCAACCTGGGGTGCGGCGAGGAGCACTCGATGCGCGAGATGGCGGAGACGATCCTGCAGGTCATGGGCAACCCCGTGCCGGCCAACTTCGGCGCGCTGCCGTACCGCCCAACGGAGATATGGCGGATGTTCTGCGACAACACCCGGGCTCGCGAGCTCCTCGGGTGGACGCCGAAGCACTCGCTCCGCGACGGCTTGGAGAAGACCATCGAGTGGTACCGGCGCGCGGCCGAGGAGCCCCACTCCCCGTGGTTCACGCCGATCGGATCCGGTTGAGCGAACCGGGCGGCCGCGTCGAGCGCGAGCAGGCGTTCCACGACGCGCTGGCCGGGGAGGGGTTCGAGGACCGCCGCCTGATCGGGCGGATGGGCGGGCTGTTCTACGACACGGACCGGCTGTGGGGACCGGTCTGGTCCGAGGTCGGCGACCTGACCGGGCTCCACGTGCTGGAGTACGCGTGCGGCGACGGGTCCTTCGCGGTGCACGTGGCCGAGCGGGGCGCGAACGTCCACGGGATCGACATCTCACCCAACCTCGTGGCCCTGGCCCGGGACCGGGCGGCGGCGAGCGCCGCGCACGAACGGTTGCGGTTCTCGGTCATGGACGCCCACGCCACCGAGTTCCGGGCGGGGTCCTTCGACCTGGTCCTCGGGAACGGGAGCCTGCATCACCTCGACCTGGACCGGGCCCTGGACGAGGTGGCCAGGGTGCTCAGGCCGGGGGGCCGGGCCTACTTCGTGGAACCGCTCCGAGACCACCCGGCGCTGCGCCTGTTCCGCCGGCTCACACCGCGGGCGCGGAGCGAGGACGAGCGGCCGCTGGGGCTGGAGGACCTGGAGCGGGCCCACCGCCGCTTCGGCCGCGTTCGCCACATCGAGCGCTACGTGTTCGCCGTCGCCGCGGCGCCGATCGCGCTCCTGTCACCGGCGCTGGCGGCCGGCGCCTTTCGCGCGCTGTCGGCCGCGGACCGGGGGCTGCTACGGCGCTTCCCACAGGTCCGCCGGTACGCGTGGATCACCCTGCTCGAGCTCGAGCGCGGCGAGCAGGTCGCTCCGGGTCTCCTCACCGGTCCGTGACGGCGAGCGGCCCTCGAAGGCCGCGGTGAACGCCGCGAGGGTGGCCACGAACAGGATCCCGGGGACCTCCACGATGAACGGGGACGAGTACGACGCGATCATCAGGCCGAGCAGCCACGTACCGCCGGCCACCAGGACCCGCGCCTGCGGTCCCGGCGCCCGGAGCGCCTGACGCACCGATCGCCACACCAGCATGAGCAGGAAGACGGCGAAGTACCCGGTCCCCACCACCCCGGTCTTGGCGAGCATCCCGGCCCAGGCGTTGTCGAAGTAGTTCGAGGGAGGGCGCCGGCCGTCCTCGAGCTCGGGGACGGAGACCACCACGCCGAACCCGGCTCCGAAGAACGGCTGCTCGCCGAAGACCTTCATGCCGGCCCGGGTCTCGTGGCCGCGGTCGATCCAGTTCTGGTCCTGGCTGATGTTGGTGAACCGCAGGCGGAGGTCCTCGAAGGCGCCGGCGGCCGACTGCCCGCCGATGAGCGGAACGGTGACCCACAGCAGCGCGGCGAGCCCGGCCACGGTCGCGGCCATGGACACGGCCCGGCGGGGCTCGCGCGCCAGCAGCAGACCGACCAGGATCGCCGCGAGCACCGCGGCGGCGATCAGCGACCGCGTGTACACGACGAGGACGGCGAAGCCCATGGCCCCGGCGAACAGGAACGGCGCGAAGGCCGAGCGCGCCTCCCGCGACCGGCGCTGCATCAGGACCAGGCCCGCGAGCATCCCGGCCGGGAGCCACGATCCGGCGAACGGCGTGACCCGCGGTCCGTCCGCGAATCCCTGGCTCCCGTAGATCTGGCCCCACGAGCTGCTGAAGATGCCCGGATCGGAGTTGAGGTGGGTGATGTACTCGTAGAGCAACCCGCCGGCCATGACCGCCAGCCCCAGGACGATCGCCCGAAGCACCCCGCGGATGGCCCGGTCGTCCTCGAGCACGTCGACGATGGGGAAGAACGTGAGCAGGTACAGGCCGGGGACGACGTCCTTCTGCTCCCACACCCAGGGGTGGCCCGCCAGCACGCCGTGGAGGCCGAACCCCAGCCACAGGACGATCAGGCCGAACATCCAGCCGGCGAAGCGCCGGGTTCGCAGGGCCCGGAACCCGCGCCCGGTGATCAGCCAGGTGCCGACGAGCGCGGCCACGAGCAGGTCACCGCCGCGGTAGACCGTCCCGGCCACGTCGCCCTGGACGAAGTTGGCCATGCCGCTGACCACCCCGAACAGCAGGATCTGCACCGCGACCACCGGGCGGGCGAAGGCGAACACGCCGAACACGGCGAGGACGATGTTGAAGGCCGCGTCGCGGAGGGCGAACCGCGGCAGCGTCGCGAGCTGTCCGGCGATCGCGCCCACGACGAGGGCCAGCACGATCCACGGCCACCGGGTGACGCGGAAGGGGTGCTCGACCGCGGGCAGCTCCACGCGGTAGGCGTCGCGGTCCATGGGCTCCGGGAGGTCCCCCTGTCTCTACAATCGGGCGACGATGCCGCCACCCGGGCAGACCCCGCTGGTCTCGGTCCTCATGCCCTCCCACGAGCACGAACGCTTCGTCGGGGCCGCCCTCGACAGCGTGGCCGCTCAAGGGTACGCGCACTGGGAGGCGATCGTGGTGGACGACGGCTCCGCCGACCGGACGACCTCGATCGTCGAGTCCCGCGCGGCGCGAGACCCGCGGATCCGCCTGGTCCGCCGCCCCCACGGGGGCCCGTCCGGGCTGGGCGACACCTACGACGCGGCGCTCGCCGCGTCCCGGGGCGAGCTGATCGCCCTGCTGGAGGCCGACGACGCGTGGCCGCCGGGCAAGCTCGAGCGCCAGGTCGAGGACCTGGCCGATCCCTCGGTGGCCCTGTCCTTCGGCGATCACGACTGGATCGACGCCTCCGGGCGAACGATCCGCCGGGTGTCCCTGTCGCGCGCCCTGCCCCCCGGCGCGCTGCGCAACGACCCTCCGGGGACGGCGGCGTGGCACATGGCGGGGCTGGGGCATCGGACGTTCACCTTCCCCTGCACGGTGGTCCTGCGCCGGAGCGCCCTGGAGGACGCGGGCGGGTTCACCCGGCTCGACGGGCCGGTCGCGCTGGTGGACTTCCCCACGTTCCTCGAGGTCTCCCTGCGGGGGCGCTTCGCGTACCACCCGCGGGTCATGGGCTCGTGGCGGCGCCACCTCGGGTCCCTGACGACGGCCAACGACGAGGCGATCACACGGGCGGCGCGGACCCACGCGGCATGGTTCCTCGATCGCCATCCCGAGGTCCGTCCGCCCGGGGTCTCCGAGCGGACGGTGCGC
>JBBDTT010000210.1:0-15521 GCA_040904285.1 Actinomycetota bacterium | reverse complement strand
ATGGGGGCCGCCGCCCGGGCGCGCGTGGAGGAGCGATTCACCTGGGACCGCACCGCCCAGCGGGTGGCGCGAGCCCTGCGTTACGCGGGAACATAGGCAGCACGTGAGCCAAGGAGGAAGCCGTGGCCGGTGAGACCGTCTGCACGATGTTCTGGAACAAGGTCGAGGAGATCTCCGACCGCCCCGCGCTCTCGTCGCGCGAGGGGGACGCCTGGAACACCCTCAACTGGCATGACTACGGCGAGGCGGTGAAGGAGGCCGCCCTCGGTCTGATCGCCCTCGGGCTGGAGCCCAAGCAGACCGTCGGCATCCTCTCGAGCAATCGCCCGGAGTGGCACATCGCGGACGTCGCGGGCTTCACCGCCGGCGGCACCACGGTGCCCGTCTACCTGACGAACTCCCCCTCGCAGGTGGCCTACATCCTCGGCCACTCCGACGCGCAGTTCGTCTTCCTGGAGAACGAGGAACAGTTGCTCAAGATCGAGAAGGAGCGCGACGAGCTGCCCGCGCTCGAGCACGCCGTCATCTTCGACGGAGCCGCCTCGGCCGACGGGTTCGTGCTGACGATGGACGAGCTCCGTGCGAAGGGCCGGGCGCTCGCCGAGGAGCAGCCCGACCTCTACGAGAGCCGGTGGAAGGACGTCGAGCCCGACGACACGATCACGATCGTGTACACGAGCGGGACGACCGGTCCCCCCAAGGGCGCGATGCTGTCCCACAAGAACGTCGTGTTCACGGTGAAGTCGCTATACGAGCGGATGCCCGAGCCGATGAACGAGGGCCGGCGGGTGTCGTTCCTGCCGCTGTCACACATCGCCGAGCGGGACACGTCGCATTTTCTGGGGATCTACGCCGGCCTGCACGTCTATTTCGCGGAGTCCCTCGACACGCTGGCCCGGGATCTCGCCGAGGTGAAGCCGACGGTGCTGTTCGCGGTCCCCAGGGTGTGGGAGAAGTTCTACGCGGGCATCCAGGCCAAGCTCGCGGCGCTCCCCGACGAGCAACGGCAGATGGCCGAGATGGCGGTGGGCGGCGCGAAGATGGCCGTCGAGGCCCGCCAGGCGGGCCAGGAGGTCCCCGAGGAGCTCCAACAGCGGCTCCAGATGGCCGACCAGATGCTGTTCGCGCCGGTCCGTGCCGCGCTCGGCCTCGACGAGGCCCTCAGCCTGGTGTCGGGCGCCGCGCCGATCAACCCCGACATCATCAAGTTCTTCCACGGGATCGGCCTGCCCATCGCGGAGGTCTACGGCCAGACCGAGGACTGCGGTCCGACCAGCCTGAACCCCCGGGAAAGGATCAAGATCGGGACGGTCGGGCCGCCCCTGGACGGGGTCGAGGTGCGCATCGCCGATGACGGCGAGGTCCTGGTCCGCGGCGACAACGTCTTCCAGGGCTACTTCAAGAACCCCGAGGCGACGGCGGAGATGCTCGAGGGCGGGTGGATGCACTCGGGCGACGTGGGGGAGCTCGACGAGGACGGGTACCTGACGATCACGGACCGCAAGAAGGACCTGATCATCACCGCGGCCGGTAAGAACATCGCCCCCCAGGAGCTCGAGAACCGGCTGAAGTACCACCCGCTGATCTCGCAGGCCGTGATCATCGGCGACCGGCGGCCGTTCCTGTCGGCGCTCGTCACGCTCGATCCCGAGGCGCTGGCCAAGTGGGCCGCCGACCAGGGGCTGGGCGCGACCGATCCGGCCGAGCTCCGCGACAGCCCCGAGCTCGAGGCCCAGATCGCGGGCGCGGTGGAGGCCGTGAACGCGGAGTTCTCCCGAGCCGAGCAGATCAAGAAATGGACGGTGCTCGACCGGGACTTCCTGCAGGAGGAAGACGAGATCACCCCGACGCTGAAGGTCCGGCGGCGAGCGATCGTCGAGAAGTACGCGGACGCGATCGAGGCGATGTACGCGTAGCCCGCTCTACCTGACGACGAGCGTGCCGGTCATGCCGTGGTGGAGCGTGCAGAAGAACGCGTAGGTCCGGCCGGCCTCGAGGTTGTTCGTCCCCAGGACCACCGTGCGCTCGCCGGCGCCGACGGTCGGGCTCCAGAAGAGCGGGCACGGCTCGTCCACGTGGTGGGTCTCGCCGCACCACGGCATGTCGTCGGACCCGCCGAATCCGTCGGCGGCGACGTCGTGGACCACGTCGTGGGCGACCACGTCGAAATTGCTGAACGTCAGGCGGCCGCCACGGTCCATCTCCCTGGTGGGGTCGGTGTATCCGGTGGACTCCGCGAACGGCCCCGCCGTCACGCTGGTCGGTTCGCCCTGCCCTGGCCCCGGATCGCCCGTTCCGTCTCCGCCGTCTCCGTCGTCGCCATCCCCGCCGTCGCCGTCGCCGTGCCCGTCTCCATGCCCGTCCCCGTCCCCGTCCCCGTCCCCGCCGTCGTGACCGCCGTCGTCATGCCGGTCCTGCCCCGAGCCCGTTCCGTCGTGTCCCGACGCGTCGTCGTGGGGGGTCGAGTCGTCGTGCGAGGGGTCGTTGTCGTGTCCATCGTCACCGTGCGCTGTCTCATCGGTGCCCTCGGAGTGCTCGTCGCCCTCGTCGTGCCCGCCGTTGGACTCGTTCCCGTGGGCCGCGACGTCGTCTCCGTGTCCGTGCGCGCGAGGGCCGTGGGCGTGGGGAGTGAGGATCGCGGCCGTCGTGAGGAAGGCCGCGGCGGCCAGCGCGAACGGCGTCCCCGCCCGAGGCGGCCTGGCCTCCCGCAGCCGGCGAGCGACGTCGGGGCGCAGCAGCAGGAGGGCCCCGCTGATCGCGATCAGCTCGAGGACGGTCGCGGTGATGTCCTTGAACCCGGTCGCCTCCGGCTGCCCGGCGCCGGGCCCGAACGGGAGGCCGCTCGTGTGGGCCGCGAGCCACGTGGCGACGATCGCTCCCTGGCCGGCGATGCCCCCGAGGAGCACGAGGGGGGACCGGCTGAGGATGACGGCGACCGCCCAGGCGCCCTGGAAGCCCGCCATGAGGAGGAACGCCACCCCGAAGAGGGCTTTGTGCTCGCCGGCGGTGGCCAGGTGGATCGCCGCCGCGCCCAGGGAGGAGACCACCAGCGCCGGCCGGATCAGGTCCCCGACCGCGGGCTGGGGACGCGAGGTGGTGGTGTCGTTCACGTCGAGCTTGGTCATCGGGCCTCGGACGCTGGTTCGCCACGGGCGGGGCGGGACCCTGGTTTGACGCCCGTCCGATGGTAGTGTTGACTATCCAGTTAGTCAAACGAGCCTGGAGCCCGGCCATGGCCAGTGGAACCGAAACGATGGGACGGCGCGCGACCGCGGCCCGCCGCCGGCAGCAGCTCCTGGACACCGCGGCCCGCCTCTTCGCCAATCAGGGCGCCGCCTCGACGAGCATGGGAGACATCGCCACCGAGGCCGGAGTCACCAAGGGCCTCCTCCACTACTACTTCGGCTCCAAGGCTGAGCTGCTCTCCGCGATCCTGCAGGAATCCGAGCTCCGGACGCGGATCGAGGCGATCCCCGAGCTCACGCGCGACTTGCCCCTCGCGGTGACCCTCCCCGAGATCCTGACCCGGTCGATGGAGGTCATGCGGGAGCGCCGCGACTTCGTGAAGCTCCTGTTCCTCGAGGCGGCCCTGTCGCGGCCGGAGGCGGAGTCGATCTACCGAGAACTGATCGACGTGTGGGTCGAGAACCTCGCCGGCATCTTCGTGCGCGCCGCCGCCCGCGGCGAGATCCGCCTGGTCGATCCGCGGATCGCGGCCCAGCAGGTCGTGGACGTGCTGCTCGCGCGGTTCCACTGGACCGAGATCGCCCTGCGGCCTTCGGGCCGGGCCGACACCGAGGCCTACCTGCGGCAGTACACCGACCTCCTTGTGCGGGGACTTCGCCCCGGCGGGGCTGAAACGCGATCGAAGGGGAAGGAAGGAAGAAGGAGATGAACACGCCCGTGCTGAAGTTGAGCCAGGTTCGCCCGGCCCGCCCCGGGCTCCGGGGGAGGGGGTCCCTCACCATGCGAAAGCTCGCCGCCGCCGTCGCCCTGCTGGCGCTCGGCCTCAGTTCCGTTTCGCTCCAGGCGGCGTCCGCCCAGCCTCCGCCACCCGAGATCAACTTCCTCGCGCCGATCAACGCCGGCCCCTGCACGGCCCCGGCGGAGAATCCCTACGAGAAGGCGATTTACAGGAACGAGGGTTGGGCCGGGCCCGACTACGCCAGGTACCCGGGCGCGTGTCACCGGCTGAAGTTCACGTTCGGGCCCATCCACATCAAGCCCGGACAGAACGATGTCCTGATCGAGCCGGTCACGATCCAGAAGCCCGCCTACGACGGCTACATCGTCCGCTTCAGGCCCGACATGGTCCGGATCTCCGACGGCAAGGTCCCGCCGATCGAAGAGCTCCACCTCCACCACGCGACCTGGATCTCCCTGTCCGGTGACTACGGCGACGGGCCGTTCTTCGCCGCCGGCGAGGAGAAGACCATCGCCCCGCTTCCGAAGCCGTACGGCTTCCCGATCAAGGGCTCGGACTCGTGGGGACTGCTCTACATGATCCACAGCCAGCTTCCCGAGCCCGACGAGGTGTTCATCACCTATGACATCGACTACATCGCCAAGGCCGAGGGCGACGCGCTCGGCATCGAGCCGGTGTATCCGATCTGGCTCGACGTGCTGAAGGGCTCGGGCTACCCCGTGTTCAACGTCCAGCGCGGCTTCGGGACCAAGGGCCGGTGCACCTGGCCGGCGCAGAACTGCTCGAACTTCGGCCCGTACGGCGAGGTCGCCCCCGCGCAGGGAGCGCCGGCGAACTCCAAGGGCTACGACTGGGCACTGCCGCAGAAGGGCGAACCGCTCGGCCGCATCGAGTCCTTCCAGGGAGGCACCCTGATCGGCCTGGGCGGACACCTCCATCCGGGAGGCCTGTCGGTGAATATCGACGCCGTGCGCGGCAAGCGAGCCCAGCGCATCCTGACCTCCGAGGCCATGTACTGGGACTGGAAGAACCCGAACAGGGCCGGTGGCCCTCCGACCTCGTGGGACGTGTCGATGACCGTTACCGGGGCCCCGTGGTGGGGCATCCGTCTGAAGCCCGGTGACGTCCTGCGCACGAACGCCGTGTATGACACCGTCCGGCAGGCGACGTACGAGAACATGGGCATCGCGGTGGGGTTCATCGCCCCCGACCGGGTCGTGGACGGCAGGGTCGTGCCGACGGCCTCCGGCCTGGACCCGTTCCAGCGCGGGCTCCGCGTGGACAACTCCGCCGGCTGCAAGTCCCGGGGCTTGAAGGCGCGGCCCGCACGGCTGTGCACCAGAGGCGTCGTCACCCACGGGCACCTGGCCGAGGCGGACAACCACGGCGCGGCCCGAGGGACCATCACGGGCGCGATGTCCAGCCACACCGACGAGGTCGGGATGGCCGGGTTCCTCTACACGCCCGGCGACCTGTCGACCCAGGACACGCTGGGCATCCCCACCGTGACCAAGGGACAGGCCGTCCGGTTCACCAACCTGGACGCGTTCGCCAACGTCTACCACTCGGTCACCTCGTGCGGGTACCCGTGCATGGGGCCTACCGGGATCGCGTTCCCGCTGGCCAACGGGCGTTCGAGCACCGGCAAGGCCATCGAGTTCGACTCGGGGACCCTGGGCTACGGCATCCAGCAGATCGGGCCCGCGAAGAACGAGATCACCTGGGACCTGAACATCGGCGATGCGTTCGAGAGCGGCGCCCTGTACACGTACTTCTGCCGCATCCACCCGTTCATGCGCGGCGCCTTCGCTGTCGAGTGAGTCTGGGGAGGTCGGCCGCCTGATGCGCTGGAAGCGGCACTGGCGCGACCTGTCCGAGCGCCTACCCGTCGACGTCTACCCGGCGTCGAACGGGGAGTTCTTCCCCGAGAACGTGACGCCCGAGCAGCGCATGGTCATGGCCGTCGCCGAGGCGGAGACCGAGCGCCAGCGCCGGCGCTTCCGGATGTCCCGGCGGGACTTCGTTCGTTCGGCGGCGGCCTACTCGATCGGCCTGTGGGCCATCGACCAGGTGATGGGCACGACGTGGGGGTCTTACGACGTCCGCGCGGACAACACCCGAACCAACGCGGCTTGCGACCTGGAGTGGCCCGGGGCGCAGATGGGCAATCTGCCAGGCGAGTTCATCTTCGACGTGCAGTCCCATCATGTCGACTCGGGCGGGGAGTGGCGAGTCACGAACCCCTCGTTCGAGGTCGTCTTCGCCGCCCTGTGGCCGCAGGCGGGTGGTGTCGGCGACTTCGAGGACCCGTACTGGCCGTCCGACACCCCATTGCGCGGGGGGCGCGAGGCCGACCCCATCGAGAACCTCTCCCGATATCACTACCTGAAGGAGCTCTTCCTCGACTCGTCCACCAACATGACGGTGCTGTCCGCCGTCCCCTCCGAGCCCAGCAACCAGCCCCTTCCCGTCGATGAGGCCGCGCTCACCGTCGACACGGTGAAGCAGCTGGCGGGCGGCACGTCGCGCACGGTGATGCACGCCTTCGCGATGCCCAACCGCGGCTCGCTGGGGACCACGTCGACCTCGCTCGGGACGGACCCGGTTTTCATGCAGGAGGAGTTCGACCTGATGGAGGAGAACCGGCGCCTCCACGGCGACCGCATCCGCGGCTGGAAGATCTACACGGCCTGGGGGGACATCCCCTATTCGAGTGGCTGGTTCCTGGACGACGACATCGGCCTGAAGTTCCTCGACCACGTCCGTCTCATGGGTGAGCGCTACGACATGCCGAAGCTCGTCGCTGTGCACAAGGGATTCGCGTTGCCGGCCTTCGACCAGCGGGCGGCGTCGCCGCGCGACATCGGGCCGGCCGCGCGCCAGAACCCGGACATCATCTTCGTGGTCTACCACTCGGGCTACGACTCCGAGACCCAGCTCCCGTACCGCGGCGACGACCGGGTGAACTCGGCGGACCGCGGCGTCGACTGCCTGGTCAAGTCGCTTCGCGAGAACGGCTGGGACGCGTCGCGCTTCATCCCTCGGGGCCTGCAGCACGGCAACGTGCCGAACGTGTACGCCGAGATCGGTTCCACCTGGCGCAGCGTCATGCGCAGCCCCGATGAGGCCGCCCACCTGCTCGGCAAGCTCATCACCCACGTCGGACCGCGCCGGATCGCGTGGGGGACGGACAGCCTGTGGTTCGGATCCCCGCAGTCCGAGATCGTCGCGTTCCGGGCGTTCAAGATGTCGGCCAAGGCCCGGGACCTCTACAACCTCCCGTACGGGCTCGACGGCGACGCGTGGGACCCTCGGCGCAACGCCCTCTCCGGCTCCAGCTATCTCCGTGGCCATCCCGCCGTCAAGGGGTGGCCGAGAGACGGTCGGTCGCATCCGGAGCGCACGATCCGCAACGCGATCTTCGGGCGGAACGCGGCGCGCGCGTACCGGGTGAACGCCGACGCGAAGCTCAAGGCCATCAGCTGCGACGACGTCCAGGCCATCCGCGACGGCTACATCCTGAACGAGGGGACCGCGGTGAGCCGCGCCCCGTACTCCACCAACCGCGTGTACGGGCTGCGCACCCGCCGCGACGTGCTGCACCACCTGGCCAACAAGCCGTGGTCGCCGTGATCCGCCGCGCCGGCTCGGTCCTGGTCCTCGCCGCCGTGCTGGCCGCGAGCCTGTTCGCGGTCGCTCCGTCGGCGCACGCCCGGCGGAGCGCGGTGAAGACCTACGGACCCCCGTATGCCGCCGGCCCCAGCGGCGGCGACGAGTGGAACTACATCTCGGCCGACGCCGCGACGGGACGGATCAGCGTGTTCCGCTTCTACCCGCAGCCGGGCTCGATCGGCTGCGGCGGCGCCGGCGGCTACGCGAACCTTCAGGTCGTCCACCGGGTGCAGGGTTCGCTGGGCAGGGTCAGCCTCGAGTACGCGGACTCCGCGTGGGACCCGTACACGTTCGTGTCGGTCCTGATCCGTACGGCGTCCGGCCGGTGGCTCGGCGCGAAGAAGGTCCGGGGCCCCGCGGCCGACGCCGGGACCATCGAGGTTCCGATCGTGGGCGGCCGCCCGAAGCCGGGAACCCGCGTGCTGATCCGGTTCGGCGTCGAGCTCGCCTCGGCGTGTCCCAGCCTGGGGGGCGGCACGGTCGAGTTCACCTCGGTCACCGCGCACCCCCGGGGTCACGGATGAGGGCCCGCACGGCGACGCTCGGCCTGGCCCTGGTCCTGATCGGGGCCCTGCTCGCCACCGGGCCGGCAGGCGCGGCGCCGAAGAAGGCGAAGGTCCGGGTCCCGGGCTGCGCCCCGGCGGCCCATCCCGGCGGCGACTGGCCAAGCTACGGGCATGATCTGTCGAACACCCGCCACCAGCCGAAGGAGACCACGATCGGGCTGACCGAGGCGCCGCTCCTCGCCCCGGCTTGGTCGTTCTCCTCGGTGGACGCGGACGGCGGCGGCGACTTCACGTCGACCCCAATCATCGCGGACGGCTGCGTGTTCATCGGCTCGAACGAGGGGTGGGTCTACGCGATCAACGCCGACACCGGGGAGCCGGTCTGGAAGGCCAAGCTCGAGGGAAGCCGTCCGGGAGACGGCCGGGGCGGCGGAGCCATCAACTCGTCGGTCGCAGTGAGCGGCGGCCGCGTGTTCGTGGGCGTCTCCAGGATCAGCAGCCCGTATGTCGCGGCGCTGTCGGAGACGACCGGCGAGGTGCTGTGGACGCGTGACCTCGACAACCAGCCCGGCTCGGACCTGTACGCCAGCCCGGTGGTCTTCGAGAACACCGTCTTCATCGGGTGGTCGGGCGGCTCCGCCGAGCTCGGCGACGAGGCCGATCGCTACCGGTTCCAGGGTGGGTTCGCCCTCGTCGATGCGAGGACGGGGCGGCTCCTGAAGAAGACCTACTCGATCCGTTCGCCCGACAAGGACGTGAACAATCCCAAGGACGACTTCGCGGGCGGCGCGGTGTGGTCGACCCCGGCCGTCGATCCCGTCACGAAGTACGCGTACGTGGGGTCGGGCAACCCGTTCCGTCCCCAGGCCGAGCACGCGAACACGAACGCGATCCTGAAGATCGACCTCGATCGCAAGCGCCGGACGTTCGGTCGCATCGTCGACTCATACAAGGGCACGGTCGACGAGTACGTGCCCGGGTTCAGCGAGCTTCCCTGCTTCGACGTTCCCGGCAACCCGTCCTTCGGCTCGTACCCGCAGGGTCTCGGCTCGTGCGGCGACATCGACATGGACTTCGGGGCCGCGCCGAACCTGTTCCGCGACTCCACCGGCCGTCTGCTGGTCGGGGAGGGCCAGAAGTCGGGCATCTACCATGCCGCCGACGCGAAGAGCATGGACGGCGTCTGGACCTCGCTGGTGGGGCCGCCCTCGCAGGTGGGCGGGATCGTCGGCTCCACGGCCTACGACGGCGACTCGATCTACGGGCCGATCACCGTCGCCGGCTACGTGTGGTCGGTGAGCTCCGAGAACGGCGTCCCCCGATGGGTGTCCCCGGTCGCGGACGGGGCACACTGGGGGAACCCCGTGACGTCGGCCAACGGCGTGATCTACACCGTCGACCTCAAGGGGTTCCTGGCCGCATACGAGGCAGACACGGGCCTCCCGCTGCTGCACCGGCCGATCTTCGCGCAGGGCCCGAACCCGCCGACGTCCTCGTGGGGCGGCGTGAGCGTGGCCCGCAACACCGTGTACGCGGCCGTCGGGATCACGGGGCTGCCCACCGGATACGTGGTGGCGTTCCGGCCCGGCGGGGGCGGCGGCGGTGGCGGCGGCGGGCTGCTGTTGCCCGAGCTGCCGACGGGGCCCACGATCGTGTCCGGCCCGGGCGGCACGTCGTACGGATACCTCACGGCGGCGATGGTCGCGCAGCCCGGCGGCGACCTCTCGTACCTGAACCTCGACGCCGTCAGGCACGACGTGGTGCACGACGCCCGGGCGGACGGGGTCTTCGGACCCTCGAACCGACCCTGGTGTCCCCGGTTCCCCAAGGGGCAGTGCCCGGTGTTCTGGAGCGAGGCGATCGGGCTGGGTGTGTCGACCCCTGTGCTCGGCCTCGAGAACCTCGAGAGCGGCACGCCGTACACGTTCTACTGCACGATCCACCCCAACATGAGTGGGACGCTCGTCGCGCTGTAGCGCCTGGCGGGGTCGTCCTCGGCCCATACTTCCCGCGTGGGGATCGTCGATCAGGGCTTCGTTCCGGAGGCGCCACGGCGGGTGTACGCTCGGCTCGCCGACCTTGACCGCTATGGGGAATGGTGGACGGGTGCGAGCGTCCGCCGGGCGGGGGACGCCGTCGAGTTGCGGATCCCCCGCCTCGGAGGCACCCGGGTCCGGCTCGAGGGGGAGCGGCCGGGGACGGGGGTCATCCTGCGGATGGCGGGTCCGGGGCTCGCGGGATCCCTCGAGTGGTACCTCGAACCATTCAAGGAGGGGACGATCGTGAACGCGATCCTGGAGCTCGAGCCCGGCGCGCGCGGTCACGCCCGGCGTCTGCTTCGGTTCCGCCGGGCCCTTCGAGGAAGCCTGGTCGCCCTCCGCCACGAGGTTTCCCCCGGAGCGGCCACGTGAGTGATCAGGCTCGCTGCCCCAACTGCGGCGCGCTCGTCGTGAGCGACGCCCGGTGGTGCGGACAGTGCTACGCGCCCCTCGGGGCCGCCGCCGCGCCCGCGCCCGAGCCCGTGACCGGACCCGAGCCCCAGGACGACCTTGGCCTCGACGCCGCCATCGACTGGTCCGAGGTCCTGCCGGAAGGGAGCTCCCCGCCGGCGCCCTCGTTCCCCACCGGAGGTGGCGTCGACACGCGCCTGTCGGTCCGGCGCGTGGGAGAGGACCTGGTGTGGGACTGCCCGAGCTGCGGCCGGGAGAACCCGATGGCCCTGTCGGAGTGTGCCGCCTGCCAGACGCCCTTCGCGACGCTCCTGCGCCGTGAGGAGGCCGAGGCCGCACCGAAGCTGGAACCCGGCCAGGCCATCCTCCGTTCGCTGCTGCTGACCGGGCTCGGGCACATGTCGATGGGCCGGGCCGCGGACGGGATCGCCCGCCTCGTCCTGTTCCTGTGGGCGACCGGGCTGGGCGTGATCATGCTGATGTCGCCGAGCAACAGCGGGCCGATCCTCGCGGTGGGCGGCCTGTTCGTGGTCTCGGCCGTCGCCATCTGGGCGGTGACCGCGCTCGACGCCTCCCGCCTGGCGAAGGGCGACGAGGAGCAGCTGCTGGGTCCGCGCGTCCTGCTGGTGGGGACGATCGCGCTCACGGTCCTGTCCATTGGGGCGTTCGTGGCGGGGGCGAACCAGGCCGGCTCGATACCCACCGAAATTCCGATTCCCTGAGACGGTCTAGCCCCAGCCGGCCAGGACTCCCGGGAGCTCGTCGAGCCGGGCGATCACCGCGTCGGGCTGGATGCCGGGGTCCGCTTCCTGCCGGTACTCGTGCGTCAGGACGGTGCGCATGCCCACGGTCCGGGCGCCGGCCACGTCGTCGTGGAGGCGGTCGCCGACGTGGACGGCCTGCTCCGCCGGCACGCCGAGGGCGTCCAGCGCCGACCGGAAGATGCGGGGGTCGGGCTTTCGGACCCCGACCTCGCTGGAGAACGCCATCGCGCCGAGGTGCTCGGCCAGGCCGAGCCGCTCCATCGTGGCCCGCATGTGGTGCGGCAGCAGGGCGACGTTGGACACGAGGCCGAGCGCGTATCCCTCCTCGCGGAGGCGGCCGAGGGTGCGCATCGTCTCGGGCGGGACCTCCAGGGAGTCGGCGTACGCGGTGTGGTCCAGCTCGACGATGTGGTCGACGACGTCCGGGGGCAGCGTGTAGCCGATCGCCTCCAGCGACTCCCCGAATACCTTGACCAGGTCGAGCTCCTGCAGGCGGCGCTCCTCGTAGGAGGCCGCGACCACCTGGTCGACGGCCCCGGCGACCCGCTCGATCAGGTCGAGGATCTCGGGCATCTGCATGTAGCCGGCGGCCTCGATGCGCCCCCGGATCTGCTCGTAGGCCGCCAGGAGGGCCTCCTGCGTGCGGCGGAAGTCGACGAGCGTGTGTCCGAAGTCGAACAGCACGGCCCGCAGCGGCATCCGCGAATCGTATGCGTCAGACTTCGCGCGTGGTGCACCCGTGCGCGTGAAGGCGATCTCAGACCTCCACCACGGCATGGAGCACCTGCCGGCCGCGGCCGAGGACGCCGATCAGCTGCTGGTCCTGGGTGACCTGATCAACGTCCTCGACTACCGCACGTGGGACGGGATCCTCGTCTACGTCTTCGGTCGGGAGCCGGTGATGGCCTCGGCGCGGCGGCGTGCGGAGGGCCGCTACGACGAGGCCCGGGCCGCGTTCGCGCGCAACGTCGGCGACGTCGACGAGGGCCGGCGACGCTTCCTGGAGCTCGCCCGCGAGCAGTATCGGGAGGTCTTCTCGATGCTGCCCCCGGGAACGCTGGTCACGTTCGGCAACGTCGACATCCCCGACCTGCTGAACGCGGAGCGGCCCGAGCACGTCCGCTTCGTCGACGCGGAGGCCGTGGACATCGATGGCGTGCGGTTCGGGTTCGTCGGAGGCGGGGTCCGGACACCGCTGGGGATCCCGGGTGAAGTCGACGACGAGACGTACGACGCCAAGTTCGACGCGGTCGGCCCGGTGGACGTGATCTGCACCCACATGCCACCCCGCATCCCGTGGATGGTCTACGACGTGATCGCGCACAAGTTCGAGCCCGGGTCGGTCGGGCTGATCCGGTACGTCCAGGAGCACCAGCCCCGGTACGCGCTGTTCGGGCACGTGCACAACCCGCTGGCTCCGCGTGGGACGATTCGCCGGACGGAGCTCGTGAACGTCGGCCACTTCCAGGCCCACGGGCAGGGCTTCGTGATCGAGACGTCGTCGTTCGAGAGGGGTGATCAGCATGGCTGAGCAGACGAAGGGGGAGACGACGATCGCCGCGTCGCCCAAGGAGATCATGGCCGTGATCACGGACTTCGACGCCTACCCGGAGTGGGCCGAGGGCATGAAGGAGACCGAGGTGCTGAAGAAGGACAAGCAGGGCCGGGCCACCCAGGTCCGGTTCAGCGTCAGCTCCTTCGGCCTCTCGGACACGCTGGTCTTCGCCTACAAGTACGCGGCCGGCGACAAGGGGTGCAGTTGGACCCTGGTCGAGGCCAAGAACGTCAGTGACCTGGTGGGCTCCTACGAGCTCGACGGCGGCAAGGGCTCGACGGCCGTCACGTACAAGCTCTCGATGACGCCGTCGATCCCGCTCCCGGGCCTGGTCAAGCGCCAGATCGAGAAGCGCATGCTGAAGTCGGCGCTGGACGGGCTGAAGAAGCGCGTCGAGAGCTGAACCGTCACGGGGCCCGCCCCGCCCGCTATCCTGGGCGGTCCATGCGGATCCTGCTTTTCACCGGGAAGGGCGGCGTCGGGAAGACGACCGTTGCCGCGGCGACCGCCGTGCGCTCGGCGCGGGCCGGGCAGCGCACGCTCATCATGAGCACAGACCCGGCGCACTCCCTGGCCGACTCGTTCGACCTCCCGCTCACCAGCCGGGCCGTGGAGATCGCGGACAACCTGTGGGCCGAGCAGATCGACGCTCAGGAGCGTCTGGAGGACAACTGGCGCGACATCCAGGAGTACGTGGTCTCCCTCCTGAGCTGGGCAGGCGTGGACGCGATCGAGGCCGAGGAGCTCTCGGTGCTGCCGGGCCTCGACGAGATCTTCAGCCTCACGGACGTGAAGCGGTACGTGGACTCGGACGCCTACGACGTCCTGATCATCGACTGCGCGCCGACCGCCGAGACGCTGCGGCTGCTGTCCCTGCCGGAGGTCATGAACTGGTACATCGAGCGCATCTTCCCGGTGGAGCGCCGGGTCGTGAAGACCATCCGTCCCCTCCTCACGAAGATCACGTCGATGCCTATCGCGGACGATCGGATCTTCGCCGCCATCGAGCGCCTCCACCGCAACCTGGACGGCGTGCGCAGGATCCTGACGAACGAGAAGGTCTCCAGCGTCCGCCTGGTCGTGAACCCGGAGAAGATGGTCATCGCCGAGGCCCGCCGCACGTACACGTACCTGTCGCTGTTCGGCTACCGGGTGGACGCGGTGGTCTGCAACCGGATCATCCCCGATACGGTCACCGACCCCTACTTCGGCAAGTGGAAGGACATCCAGACCGAGCACCTGGCGAGCATCCACGAGTCGTTCGAGCCGGTGCCCATCCTCACCGCGAAGCTCTTCGACCGCGAGATGGTCGGGGTCGAGAACCTCGCCGAGATGGGGGATGAGGTCTACGGCGGCCGCGTCGCGACCGACATCCTCCACAAGGACGAGCCCATCAAGATCAACAAGCGCGGCGCCACCTACCTGCTGTCGATGCGGCTGCCCTTCACCGAGAAGGCGGAGCTGGACATCCACCGCAAGGCCGACGAGCTCTACATCCGCGTGGGGCCCTACAAGCGGAACCTGATCCTGCCCCAGACCCTTCAGCGCCTGGACGTCCAGGGGGCGCAGATGGTCGAGGACCGGCTGCAGGTCACGTTCGGCAAGGCCGCCGCCGGAACCGCGCGCCCCGCCGCGAACGCCCGCTGACCTCGAAAGGACTCCCGAATGACCGATCGCACGTCGCGAACCCGGCCGCCCGCCGACGAGACGCCCCCGGCCGAGGAGGACCCGGCCGGCTTCGACCCCTCGATGTGTCAGGTCGCGTTCTGCCCGGTGTCCATGCTGCTGACCGCGACCGGCACGGTCCGGCCCGAGGTCGTCGAGCACCTGCTGGCGGCGGGGCGCGAGCTGTTCCTCGCGGCGCAGGCGGTGATCAACGCTCGCGCGGAGGGGCTGGCCCGGACCTCGCCCCTCGAGAAGATCGAGATCGGGTGAGGAGAGCCCTCGGTCTGGACGTCGGCGGAACGAAGGTCGCGGGCCTGGTCCTCGACGAGGAGGGCTCGATCCTCGGCCGGGCCGAACGGCCGACCGTCACCCACGACCCGGGCTCCGCGCTCGAAGCCGTGGCGTCGCTCGGGCGCGAGCTGATCGAGGCCCACGGGCCCGTCGCCGGGGCGGGGGCCGGCGTCGCCGGGATCGTCGATCACGCCGCCGGGGTGTTCCGCTTCGGGCCGAACCTGCTCTGGCGGGAGGTCCCCCTCGCCGAGGAGCTCCGGACCGCCCTCGGCCTGGACGTGGTCGTCGACAACGACGCCAACACGGCCGCCTGGGGGGAATACCGGCTCGGCGCGGGGCGGGGCTCCACCGACATGTTGATGATCACGGTCGGCACCGGGATCGGCGGCGGCATCGTCTCGGGCGGGCGCCTGTTTCGGGGCGCGCACGGCTTCGCGGCCGAGATCGGCCACGTGATCGTCGAGCCCGGCGGCCCCCGATGCGGCTGCGGGAACCTGGGGTGCTGGGAACAGGTAGCCAGCGGCAACGCCCTGGGCCGGCTGGGCCGGGAGGCTGCGGCGGAGCATCCCGAGGGCCGCCTGGCGGAGCTGGCGGGCGGCTCCGAGGAGGTGACCGGCCATCATGTGGCGCGGGCGGCCGGCGAGGGCGACGTCGTCGCCCAACGCATCCTGCGGGAAGTCGGACGCCGCCTCG
>JBBDTT010000209.1:0-15539 GCA_040904285.1 Actinomycetota bacterium | reverse complement strand
CCTCGGTCTGCATCACTTCACCAGGACCTTCACGACGCCGGTGACCAGGATGTTGGCGAGGGCCAGCGGGATGAGGACGATCCACGAGAACCGCTGCAGCTGGTCCTCACGGAGCCGGGGGTAGGTCGCGCGGAGCCAGACGATGAAGAACGCGAGCCCGAAGATCTTGCCCTGCATCACGAGCCATCCCGGGATGGGGATGAACGGCAGCTCCTGGTACCCCCCGAGGAACAGCACGGTCGCGATGCCGGACCAGACGACGATCCCCGCGTACTCGGTGAGGAGCAGGAACGCGAACTTCATCCCGGTGTACTCCGTGTAGGCGCCGAAGATGATCTCCGAGTCGGCGATCGGCATGTCGAACGGCGGGCGGCTCATCTCCGCGACGGCGGCCATCATGAAGATGCCGAACCCCAGGGGTTGGACCAGGACGTACCAGTAGTCGTGCTGTGCCTCTGTGATCCCGACCAGCGAGGCGGTGCCGGCCAGCATCACGATCGCCACGGCGGCGAGGATCAGCGGGAGCTCGTAGGCGATCAGCTGCGCCGCCGCCCGAAGCCCGCCGATCAGCGAGAACTTGTTCGCACTGGACCATCCGGCCATCAGGATCCCGATGACCGAGACAGAGGACATGGCCAGCACGAAGAACACGGCCAGGTCGAAGTCCACCGCCCAGAACGTGGGGCCGAACGGGAGCACGATGTAGAGGAGGATCGTGGGGACCAGGACGACGGCGGGGGCCAGCGTGAAGGCCCACCGGTCGGCGGCCTTCGGGATCACGTCCTCCTTCTGGATGAACTTCACGCCGTCGGCGATGAGCTGGGCCCAGCCGTGGAACCGGCCGGCCTCCATCGGCCCGAGGCGGGCCTGCATGTGAGCCAGGACCTTGTGCTCCATGTAGCCCACCGCGAGGGGCGCGGTCAGGAACACGATCAGCACGGCCGCGACCTTCAGGCCGAGGACCAGCCAGAAGTTCGAGAACAGTTCGTTGAGGGCCGACTCGGCGATCAATCAGGGATCTCCTGGTCGCCGGGCCAGGGCTTCGCCACCCGGCTCATGAGCTCGAAGGACTTGCGGAGGGGATAGCCCTCGAACTGCTCGGGGAGGACCAGCTTGACCAGGTGGGGATGGCCCTCGAAGACGATCCCGAACATCTCCCAGGTCTCGCGCTCGTGCCAGTTCGCCCCGGGCCAGATGTCCGCGACGGAGGGGCACCGGGGCTCCTCGCCCGCGCACAGGACCTTCATCCGCACCCCCAGGGCCGTGTGGCTGCTCGTGACGTGGGTGACCACCTCGTAGCCGGCCTCCTTGCGATCCACCGCGGTCGTGAAGTCGAAGAAGTCGCACCCGATCTGCGGGTCGTCGCGAACGAGCAGGGCGAGCTCCCGATAGCGCTCGGGCGCGACCGTGGCCACCACGTGTCCGTGGTTGTTGTCATCGAGCTCCGCGATGTCGTCGCCGAACTGCGCCCGAAGGCGCTCGGCCACGTCAGCCGGTCGGAGCGGGCTGGGTGAGCTTGCCACTCCACTTCTCCCGGATGTCTTCGCCAGCGATCTTCTCCTGCAGCTTCACGATGCCCTGAAGCAGCGCCTCGGGCCGCGGCGGACATCCGGGAACGTAGACGTCGATGGGCACGAACTGATCGACGCCCTTCGTCACGGAGTACGAGTCCCAGTACGGACCGCCGCAGTTCGAGCACGACCCGAACGAGATCACGTACTTCGGGTCGGGGATCTGGTCGTACACCCGCTTGAGCGCGGGGGCCATCTTGTCGGTGAGGGTCCCCGCCACGATCAGCAGGTCGGCCTGGCGAGGACCGTGGGCGAACGGGATCACGCCGAGACGGATGAAGTCGTGCTTCGAGGTGGACGCGGCGATGAACTCGATCGCGCAGCACGCCAGCCCGAAGTTCATCACCCACAGCGAGTAACGCCGCCCCCAGTTCAGGATGAACTTCACGGGCTGGGGCATGGGCACCCGGTCCATCAGGCCCACTTCAGCACCCCCTTGCGCCACGCGTAGAGGAGCCCCAGGCCCAGGATCAGGATGAAGATCCCCATCTCGACCAGGGCGATCATCCCGATCTGCTCGAACACGACCGCCCACGGGAACAGGAACACGCTCTCCACGTCGAAGATCACGAACAGGAAGGCGTAGATGTAGTACCGGATCTGGCTCTGGCTCCATCCTTCCCCGACCGGGTCGATCCCGCACTCGTACGTGGTGAGCTTCTCGGGAAGCTGGCGGCGGGGGGCCACCACGCGGGCGGCGAGGATGGCGGCGGCGACCAGCGCGACGCCTGCGCCGGCCAGTACGAGCAGCGTGCTGTAGGACTCGAAGTAGTCGGTGGCCACCTGGTTCCGTTCGCTTGTGAACGGTTTCCCAAGCGCGGATTCTATAGTGCGGGCGCGTACGGCTCGAATCCGGCCCGCGCTACGCGGCGTCCCGGAGGGCGGCCTCGACCTCGTCGAGATCGAACAGGTTGTCCCAGCGCTCGAGGATGCGGCCGTTGGCCCCGATCAGGAACAGCCACGGCTCGGTGAGCTCCTCGCCCTGGGTCGGGTCCCCCACCCAGTCGGCGGCGGCCCGGTTCAGGACGCGGCCCTGGAAGTCCTTCCAGATCTCGACGTGGATGAACTCCGCCTCGCCCTCGTGCGCCAGGGCGAGGCCGGCCACGACGTCGGTCACGGGGCCGCAGAACTTGCTCACGCACCACACGGGCGTCGAGAAGATCACCAGCGCGGGGCGCTTGGCGGCGATGGCGGCGGCGATCGTCGTGGTGTGCAGGTGGGGGTCGGGAAGCGCTCCCTCGAGGGCCGCCGAGTCGATCGACGTCAGGTCGATGTCCGGCGCGCCCGGGAGGTGGTTCTTGGTCCGCAGGGCCCGGTCGCCCGGGGCGGGACGCTGGGGCGAGGCGCCGACCACGAACGTGGTGGTGGCGGTGAGGGTGCCGACGTCGTGGACCTCGGCCGTGACCAGCACCTCCCAGAACCCCGCGCGCCCGGCGAAGTCGACGTCGCGTGCCGCATAGACCCCGCGAGCCTGGGAGGCGGTGGTGAGGGCCGGGCCGGCCTGGGGACCGGCCGGCTCCGTTCCGGGCACGGCGAGGAACGCGGCCTCGGCCCGGGGGCCGGGCTCGCGCAGGGGGCTGGCCTGGTCCTGCTCGGTCCCGGTGTAGGTGAACGCCAGGTCCACCGTGCCGAAGCTCAGCGTTCGGCCGTCGGCCACCGGGAGGCCCACCATCACCCGCTGGGGACGATCGGCGGCCAGGTCGTAGCTGGCGACCACGGCGGCGAGCTCCGCGGAGGGGGTCGGGTCCGGCTCGGGCGGCGGGTCCGAGCACCCGGCGGCCAGCACGCCGAGCGCCGCGAGCAGGATGCGGGTCCGGCGTCCGGGCTTCATGGAACGATCATCCGACATGCGGACCGATCAGGCGCATCCCGGCGCGTCGATGCCCAGGGTGGTCAGCGCATCCACAGTGGCCGCGATGAGGGTCTGGAGGTGTCCCTCGAGCTCCGCGCGCCCCGGCGGGTCCTCGAAGTCGGCCTCGACTCGGTTCTTGGCGGTGAGCAGGGCCGCGGCGGCCTCGCGGTCCGCCTCCGTCGCCGCGGCCGCGATCTCGTGGAGCGCGTCGTGGGAGCGATCGACGAAGGCCCGCTCGGCCGCCTCGGCGTCCCCGGCATGGTCGAGAGCCTCGCAGAGCCCGTCCACCGAGGCGAGCCACCGGGCGGTGGGATCGGTCGGCACGGGCTCCGGGCCGCCGTCGCAGGCGGCGAACAGGGCCAATGATGCGGCCGCCGCGAGGATGAGGCGGAGTCGCGGGAGTCGCGGGGGTCGCACGGCTACGGCACCGGGGCGCCGCACCGCTCGGCGAGGAAGGTCGCGAGATGGACCAGCGCGTCGCGCGGTGCGCCGGGAGGGAGCCCCTCGGCGGCGCGGACCGCCCGTCTGGCTTGCTCGGTCACCGCGAGGCGGGCCGGCTCCAGCGCCTCCTCGGCGCAGACCAGCTCCAGGGCCCGCGCCATGCGCTCGCCCTCGGGTACCCCGGCCTCGAGGATCTCGCGAAGCTCGCCGGCGCCCGACCCGCGCTCGAGCGCGTAGAGGACGGGCAGGGTGTAGACGCCCTCCCGGAGGTCCACGCCGGGCTCCTTGCCCAGGACCTCCTCGGACGCGATCAGATCCATGATGTCGTCGGAGAGCTGGAACGCGGTGCCGAGGGCCTCGCCGAACGCGTCCAGGCGGTCGGCCGTCTCGGGGTCGGCGTCGGACATGGTCGCGCCCAGCCGGCAGCAGGTGGCGATCAGGGCGGCGGTCTTGCGACGGATGATCTCCATGTACCCGTCGACCGTGCTGTCTATGCGGCCCGAGGACATGACCTCCCGGATCTGCCCGTCGCACAGCGTGGCGATGGTCCGCGCCAGCAGTCGGGAGACCTCGCTGCCCATCTCGGCCATCAGCTCGGACGCCCGGGCGAACAGGTAGTCGCCGGTGAGGATCGCCACCGTGTTGTCCCAGCGGTGGTTGACCGACTCGATCCCCCGGCGATGGTCCGCCTCGTCGATCACGTCGTCGTGATACAGCGTCGCGAGGTGGGTCAGCTCGGCGGCCACGGCCGTGCGCAGCAATCGGGAGTCGCCGGGGTCGCCGAAGCGGCCGGCGAGCAGCACCAGCATCGGGCGGAAGCGCTTCCCGCCGGCGTCGAGCAGGTACGAGGCGGCCTCGGACACGAACGCCGTGTCGGAGCGAACGACCTTCTGCAGCATCTCCTCGACGTCGTCCAGACGCCGCTGCAGCTCGGCCTCGAGCGAGGCGTCGGGCAGGTGCAGGCCCCGGTTGTCGGACCGGCTCATGACGCGATCGTACCGGCCGCGCTCACAGACGCAGGACCGACGCGGTCTCGAGCACCGTGAACAGGAGCGAGGGGAACACGCCCAGCACCAGCGTGGCCAGGGCCGCCGGGGCCAGCGCGATGCCGGCCGCGGGCGAGGTCAACAGGCCGGCGGACTCCTCGGGCTGCTCCATGTACATCAGGACGATGACCCGGATGTAGAAGTACGCGGCCACGACGCTGGACAGGACGGCGATCAGGGCCAGGGGCCAGTACCCGGCCTGGATCGCGGCGCTGAACACCGAGACCTTCGCGATGAATCCGGCGGTCGGCGGGATGCCGGCGAGCGAGAGCAGGAACAGCGCGAGGAGCCCGGCGAGGGCGGGACTTCGCTCCGCGAGCCCGGCGTACGCCGGCAGGCCCGTTCGCTCCTCGCCGCGGCCGGACACGACCAGGACCACGCCGAACGCCCCGAGGATCATGGCCACGTAGGCGACCAGGTAGAACATCGCCGCGGAGATCCCGGCCTGGCTCGCGGCGGTGACGCCCACGAGGATGAACCCGGCGTGGGCGATGCTCGAGTATGCCAGCATCCGCTTGACGTCGGACTGGGCGATGGCCAGGACGCTGCCCACGACCATCGTGATCGCCGCGAGCCCCCACAGGAAGGGCCTCCACTCCCACTGGAGCGGGTGCAGCGCGACCATGAAGACGCGCAGGAGCGCGGCGAACCCCGCCACCTTCGTGCCGGCGGACATGAAGGCCGTGACGGGGGTGGGGGCGCCCTGGTACACGTCGGGGGTCCACTGGTGGAACGGGACGGCCGCGACCTTGAAGCCGAGGCCGACCGCGAGCAGTCCCATCGCCACCAGGGCGAGTGCGGGAGCCTCGGTCCGGCCGGCCAGCGCCCGGCCGATGCCCGAGATCGACGTCGTTCCCGTGGCGCCGTACGCCATCGCGATCCCGTACAGCAGGAACGCCGAGGAGAACGCGCCCAGCAGGAAGTACTTCATCGAGCCCTCCTGCGACGCCGGCCGGCGCGGGGAGAACCCCGTGAGGATGTAGAGCGACAGGGACAGGACCTCGAGGGCCAGGAACACCATCAGCAGGTTCGCGGCCGAGACCAGGAGGGTCATCCCCGACGCGGCCAGCAGGAGCAGCGGGTAGAACTCGCCCCGGTGGTCCTCGGGGGTTCGCTGGAAGTAGTGGTGAGCAAGCCCCACGGTGGTCGCGGTCGCGGCCAGGATCAGCAGCCGGAAGAACACCGCGTAGCGATCGGTGGCGACCATCCCGCCGAGGACCTCGGCCTCGCCCTCGCGATCCCACAGGGTGATCGACGCCCAGGCGGCACCCGCCACCGCGAGCAGGCTCACCACGCCGCCGAGGCGCGGGTCCTCCCGGCGCAGGACGGCCCCGCCGACCAGCAACGCCAGGGCCACGGCGGCCAGGATGATCTCGGGCAGGACGGGGATGAGGTCGAGGGAGGGTGCCTGGATCGGCATCAGGGCACCTCGAGGCCGAGGGCGGGGGCCGGCCCGGCGTCCTGCACCGTCCGGGCCGCGTCCTCGACGGAGGGCTCGATCCGGTCGAGCAGCGGCTTCGGGAACAGGCCGACGAAGACGATCGCCGCGACGATCGGGACCAGGATGGCGTACTCGCGGATGGACAGGTCGGGATGGCGCACCTGCTCGGCGCGAAGCGGTCCGTGCATGATCCGCTGGAAGGCCCACAGCAGGTAGAGCGCGGTCAGGACGATGGCCACCGTGGCCACCACCGTGAGGGCACGGTGCACGGGGAAGGTGCCGATCAGCACCAGGAACTCGCCGACGAACCCGTTGAGCCCGGGCAGAGCGAGCGAGGACAGCGACACGACCAGCAGGAACCCCGCGAGCGCCGGCGTGACGGTGCCGAGCCCGCCGAGCTGGTCCAGGTCACGGGTATGGGTTCGTTCGTAGAGCATCCCCACGAGCAGGAAGAGGGCGCCGGTGGACAGCCCGTGGTTCACCATCTGGATCACGCCGCCGGTCATGGCCTCGGTCGTGAACGCGAACGTGCCCAGGACGCAGAACCCCAGGTGCGAGACGCTCGAGTACGCCACCAGGCGTTTCACGTCGCGCTGGGCCAGGGCGAGGATCGCGCCGTACACGATGCCGATCACGGCGAGGACCATCACGAACGTTCGGAAGTACGCCGACGCCTCGGGGAACAGCGAGAGGTTGAACCGCAGGAGGCCGTACACGCCGATCTTGAGGAGCACCGCCGCCAGGATCACCGAGCCGGCAGTGGGGGCCTCGGTATGCGCGTCCGGCAGCCACGTGTGGAGCGGGAACAGGGGCACCTTCACCGCGAAGGCCACGAAGAAGGCGAGGAACAACCAGCGGGCCGTGACCGCCGGGAGGGCGAGCCCCTGCAGCTCGACGAGGTCGAACGTGTGCGGGTCGGCCCGGAAGTACAGGAACAGGATCGCCACGAACAGGAACGCCGAGCCGGCCATCGTGAACAGGAAGAACTTGAGCGCGGCGTAGACGCGGCGTTCGCCCCCCCACCCGCCGATGATCAGGTACATCGGGAACAGCAGCGCCTCGAAGAAGAAGAAGAACAGCAGCAGGTCGAGGGCGAGGAACGACCCGACCATCGCGGTCTCGAGGACCAGCATGGCGACCATGAAGTAGCGAACGCCGCGGTCCACCTTCCACGACGCGAGGATCGCGAGCGGCATCAGGAACGCCGTGAGCAGGACCAGGAACAGGCTGATGCCGTCGACCCCCAGCACGTACCGGAAGTTCAGCGACTCGACCCACGTCGCGCGCTCGAGGAGCTGGAACCCGCGGGCCTGGGCGTCGTAGGCGCCGAGCATCCCGAGGGCGATCACGAACGTGGCCACCGAGGCGACCAGCGCGACCCAGCGGTACAGGGCGTCCCGGCCCTTCGGAAGGACGAGCACCACGGCCGCCCCGGCCAGGGGCACGAACGTGACCACCGACAACCACGGGAAGACCTTCACTGGAAGCGCGCCGCCACGTAGAGGAGGATCCCGACCACGCCGAGCAGGAACACGAGCGCGTAGCTGCGCACGAAGCCGGTCTGCACGCCGCGCCCCACCCGGGCCAGGCCGGCGAAGCCGCGTCCGATGCCGGTGATGCCGCGGTCGATGACCCCCTGGTCGACGCTCCGCGCCAGGACGTCCGCGGCCCTGCGGCCGGGGCGCACCACCGTCCGGTCGTAGAGATCGTCCAGGAACCAGCCCCGCGCGACGGCCGTGTGCAACCCGCCGAGCTGCCCCCGGATGGTGGTCCAGTCGACGCGCCCCGAGCCGTAGACCCACCATCCGGCGACGAGCATCAGGATCGAGATCGAGGTCGCGATCGCGATCAGCGTTCCCTCGCCGAGGCCCCCGCCGTGATGCTCGGCGGCGGCGAACCCCTCCCCCAGGAAGCGGGCGATCGCGCCGTCGCTCGCCGAGACCCCGAGCAGGCCTCCGACCAGGGTGAGGCCCGCGAGGACCATCAGGGGCGCGGTCATCAGCACCGGCGACTCGTGCGGGGTGCGCTGGTGCCGGGGCTCGCCGAAGAACGTCAGGAGCGTGGCCCGGGCGATGTAGAACGCGGTGAACGCCGCCGCCCCCAGCGCGACGACCCACAACGCGACGCGACCGCCGCCGTACGCGGCCGAAAGGATCTGGTCCTTGCTGAAGAAGCCGGCCAGCGGAGGCAGCCCGGCGAGCGCCAGCGCGCCGATCACGAACGTCCACGCGGTGATCGGCATGTCTCGTCGCAACCCGCCGAGTCTTCGCACGTCGATGTCGCCGTCCATCGCGTGCATCACGCTCCCCGCCCCGAGGAACAGCAGGGCCTTGAAGAACGCGTGAGCGACCAGGTGGAAGATCGCGACGGCATACGCGCCCACGCCGGCCGCCAGGAACATGAACCCCAGCTGGCTGATGGTCGAGTACGCGAGGACCCGTTTCAGGTCGTCCTGGCCCAGGGCGGCCGTCGCCGCGTAGAGCGCGGTGATCGTGCCCACGATCGCCACGACGAACAGGGCGATCTGGCTGGCCTCGAAGATCGGGTGGGCGCGGACCACCAGGTACACGCCCGCCGTGACCATCGTCGCCGCGTGGATCAGCGCCGACACCGGCGTAGGCCCCTCCATCGCGTCGGGGAGCCAGTTCGAAAGCGGCAGCTGCGCGGACTTGCCGACCGCGCCGGCGAAGAGCAGCAGGGCGATCGCGGTGGCCGTCCCCTCGGGCATGGCCGGGGCCAGCTCGAAGGCCCGGTCGAAGTCCAGCGTCCCGAGCGTCGAGAACAGCAGGATGAGTCCGATCAGCATGCCCGTGTCGCCGACGCGCGTCACGACGAACGCCTTCTTCCCGGCGTCGGCAGCCGACTTCTTCTCGAACCAGAACGAGATGAGCAGATACGAGCAGAGCCCCACGCCCTCCCACCCCACGTACATGAGGACGAAGTTGTTCGCCAGGACGAGGGTCAGCATGAAGAAGACGAACAGGTTGAGGTACGCGAAGAACCGCGTGTAGCGCGGATCACCGTGCATGTAGTCGAGCGAGTAGACGTGGATCAGGAAGCCGACGCCGGTGACCGTGAGGGCCATGACCACCGAGAGGGTGTCGACGCGGAGGTCCACCGATACGTTCAGGGCCCCCGCCGCCAGCCAGTCCCACAGGTGCACGACGTGGGTCCGGTCGCCCGCAGGAAGCCCCAGCAGGTCGACGAGGGCCACGATCGACACGACGAAGGAGCCGGCGACCGTGGCGCTGGCCAGGCCTCCCGCCACCGGGCGCAGCCGCTTGCCGGCGAGCATGAGCGCGACGGACCCCGCGAGCGGCAGCAGCGGCACCAGCCAGATCAGGTCCATCGACTCACCCGCGGAGGAGGTTGACGTCGTCGACGCTGGCGCTCTGCCGCAGTCGGAAGATCGAGATGATGATCGCCAGGCCGACGACGACCTCGGCCGCGGCCACGACCATCGAGAAGAACGCGAGGACCTGCCCGTTCAGGTCGCCCAGCTGGCGGGAGAACGCCACCAGCGTGAGGTTCACCGCGTTGAGCTGCAGCTCGATCGACATGAAGATGACGAGCGCGTTCCTGCGCACGAGCACCCCCACCGTCCCGATCGCGAACAGGATCCCGGCCAGGATCAGGTAGTAGGCGATCGGCGTCCTCACGGCACCGGCTCCGGCTCGGGGACCTCGAGGGGGGTGGTCGTCGGCGCGGGAGCGGCCTCCTGGCGCCGGGCCAGCACCATGGCCGCGACGGCGGCCACGATCAGCAGGATGGAGGTCACCTCGAACGGCAGGACGTAGTCCGTGAACAGGACCTTCGCGAGGGCCTGGACGTTGCCGCCCTCGTTGACGGCGGTGAACTCCGGGATCGCCCCCCGGGACAGGCCGACCCCCAACCGGACCGCGAAGAACACTTCGAGGGCGAGGCCGACGCCGAGCGTGATCGCCAGCCATCGCTGGCCCTTCAGCCGCTCGACGAGGGACTCGTCGCGGCTCACCCCGAGCAGCATGATCACGAACAGGAACAGGACCATGATCGCGCCGGCGTACACGATGATCTGGACCACGAACAGGAACGGCGCATCGAGCAGCAGGAAGAAGACCGCGACCGTGAACAGGTTCACGATCAGCAGCAGCGCCGAGTGCACCGCGTTGCGCTGGAACAGCATCAGCACCGCCGCCGCCACCGACACCGGCGCCAGCACCCAGAAGATCACCAGGTCCATCGTCGGCTCCGCACGTTGGAGTGGTCGGGGGCGTCGCCCGCGCTGCTCAGGTCGGACCCCTCCTTCCAGGGGGGCGCTTCGCTCATAGCCCCTTGGCCGGAGGGGCCGCGCCGCCGTTCGCGCGCGAGTTGTGCGCCCGTGACCGTAGGCGAGTGCCCCACGGCCACCCAGCCGGCGCCGTTGCGCGAAACGACCCGATCCGTCACGTGCCCTGTTCCGTGCCGGGGGCGGTCCCGAGGGCTGAGGGCAGCTCCAGCAGCTGGCCCTTCTCGAAGATCGCTTCCTCCCGGGTCTCGAAAGACATCTCGTAGTTCGAGGTGAGGGTCAGGGCGCGCGTCGGGCAGGCCTCGACGCACAGGCCGCACATGATGCAGCGCAGATAGTTGATCTGGTAGACCTCGGCGTAGCGCTCCCCCACCGAGATCGGGTTCCCGGGGTCGTTGTCGGCGCCCTGGACGTAGATCGCGTCGGCCGGACACGCGTAGGCGCAGAGCTCACAGCCGATGCATTTCTCGCGCCCGTCCGGATGCTTGTTCAGCAGATGCCGGCCGATGTGCGAACGCGGCGGCAGGTCCCGGATCTCCTTCGGGTACTGCGTCGTGACGTTGCGCCGGAAGATCTGCTTGAACGTGGTCCACATGCCGTTGGCGAGCTCGACGATCACCGCGTCCCCTTCGTTCCGGGAGCGGCCTCGGCAGGCGCCGGCTTGCGGGTGAACACCGGCGCGATCCAGAACAGCAGCAGCAGGCCCACCAGGACGTACAGCCCGACACGGAACGCGTTGGGGCCGTAGACGTCGGGCAGGACCACGATGGCCGCGGTGGCCATGATCCAGAACAGGCCGAGCGGGATGCCGACCTTCCATCCAAGGTTCATCAACCGGTCGTAGCGGAACCGGGGCAGCGTCGCCCGGATCCACATGAACAGGAACAGGATCACGTAGAGCTTCACCAGGAACCACACGATCGGCCACAGCCACGGCACCACGTCGAACCGCGGCCCGTGCCACCCGCCCAGGAACAGCGTCACGGCCACCGCCGAGATGGTGATCATGTGCAGGTACTCGGCCAGGAAGAACATCGCGAACTTGATGCCGGAGTACTCGGTGTTGTACCCGGCGACCAGCTCGCTCTCCGCCTCGGGCAGGTCGAAGGGGTGCCGGTTGGTCTCGGCCAGGCCGGCGACCATGAAGATCACGAACGCCGGGAACTGGGCGATGATGTTCCACCGGGCCATCCACCCCACGCCCGGGCCCTCGAAGTGCCGGGCCTGGAACTCGACGATCTCGCTCATCGACAGGGTCCCCGAGTACATGAGAACCGCGATGAGCCCGAGGCTCATCACGACCTCGTAGCTGATCATCTGGGCCGAAGACCGGATGGAGCCGAGCAGGGGGTAGTTCGAGCCGCTCGACCATCCGGCCAGGACGATCCCGTACACGGCGAGCGACGACATCGCGAGGATCCACAGCACCCCGACGTTCAGGTCGGCGATCTGGAACGGGACGGCCCGACCGGCGATCGTGACGCCGGTGCCGAACGGGATCACCGCGAACGCGAGGAACGCCGGCACCAGCGAGATCACCGGCGCCAGCAGGTACACCGGGCGGTCGGCCTGCGTCGGCGTCACGCCCTCCTTGAAGAAGAGCTTGATGCCGTCGGCGATCGAGATGAGGATCCCGGCCGGCCCCGCCCGGTTCGGCCCGATCCGGGTCTGCATGTCGGCCACGAGCTTTCGCTCGTACCAGATCACGATCATCACCGAGATCAGCAGCAGCAGGAACACCGCCACGACGCGGCCGACGAGGATCAGCCAGTCGACGAAGTTCACGGCGCACCCTCGATCGGCTCGACCCGCGCCGCGGTGTGGTGCTTGCCGGACAGCAGCGTGTTGGCCGCCAGGCCGGGGTTGTTGAAGGGAACGAACGCGGCGCCCCGCGCCACCCCCGCCGACACGCGCACGGGCAGCGTGGCCTCGCCCGCCGCCGTCGAGACCTTCACGGGCGTCGCGTCCAACAGGCCGAGGCGGCCCGCGTCGTCCGGGTGGACCTCGACGAACGCCGGCTCCTCGAGGGCGGCCTTCAGCTCGTCGGCGCCGGCCGAGAGACGGCCCTCGTCGACGAGCAGGGGGTAGGAGAACAGGGCCAGCGTGTCGCCCGCGTCGCCCAGCGCCAGGGCCGCGGTTCCCGTCGACACCGACACGGGCACCTCACGCGTGCCGAGGAGGCCGGCGAGCTCCTCCTGCAGCGCCTCGAGCGTCGCGAACCGGAGGTCCTTGCCCAGCGCTTCGCCGACGCCCTGGAAGATCTCCCAGTCGTCGCGGGCCAGCCCGCGGGGAGGCCGGGTGCGGCGCAGACGCTGCGAGCGCCCCTCCCACGTCGTGTAGTGGCCGTCGGTCTCGAGGAACGGCGCCGCCGGCAGCATGGCGTCGGCGTAGATGTCCAGGTCGCCGCGCACCGCGTCCTGCACCACCTTGTACCGGACGTTCGCCAGCGCGCGCCGGGCGAGGTCCGCGTCGGGGAAGTCACGAAGCGGGTCCACGCCCACCAGATACAGGACGTCGATCTGGTGGTCGGCGCAGGCCTGGAGGATCTCCGACGCGTCGCGCCCCGGGCGCTTCGGGGTGAGCGCCCCCCAGGTGACCTCGACCTCGGCGCGCGCCGCCTCGTCCTCGACGGGCCGTCCTCCCGGCAGGAGCGCGGGATGCAGCCCGCCCACGAGGGCCCCTCGGTCGTTCGCCCGGCGGCAGACCGACGCGAACCGGGCTCCGCTGCGCTGCGCGAGGGCGACCGTCTGGCCGACGGCGCCGGCCGACTCGGCCAGTCGCGGCCCGGCCAGGACGATCCCGCTCGACCCCGCCTCGCGCAGGGCCTCCGCCAGCCGGCCGTGGACCGTCGCCGGGTCGGCGGCCTGGGCGATGCTCGCCAGCAGGTTGGCCTCCCCGCCCGGGGGGCACGGGAGGTGCTCGGCCACGTCGTGCAGGCGGGTCCGCCGAGGGCCGATGACGAACACCGACGCGCCGGTCTTGCGGACGGCCTTGCGGATCCGCAGGTGCAGGATCGGCAGCTCGTTCTCGGCGTCGAGGCCGACGAGCACGATCGCCCCGGCCCGCTCGACGTCCGCGTAGGTGACCGGGGTTCCCGCGGCCTGGGCCGCGTCGACGGAGAGCGGCACGTCGGGCGAGCCGAGGAGCCGGTGGTCGACGTCGTTCGTGCCGAAGCCGACCCGCGCCAGCTTGGAGAGCGCGTACGCGGACTCGTCGGACAGCCGGCCTCCGGCCAGGACGGCGACCCGGCCGCCGCTCGCCCAGCCGGCGATGGCCTCGAAGACCTCCTCGAACGAGGCGGGCTCCAGGCCGCCGCCGCGCCGGAGCAGGGGCAGCTCCAGGCGGTCGAGGTCGGGCCACCGGAACGCGGAGCGTCCCTTGTCGCAGAGCCAGGCGTCGTTGACGTCGTAGTTGTCGCGGGCCAGGTGGCGCACGACCTCCCCCCGGCGGGTGTCGACCCGGATGTTGCAGCCGCACGCGCAGTGCGGACAGACGGTGTCCTCGAACGCGAGGTCGAAGGGCCGCGCCGCGAACCGGTACGGGGTCGAGGTGAGGGCGCCGACCGGACAGATCTGCACGGTGTTGCCGGAGAAGGGCGACGCGAAGTCCTCGCCGGGAGCGATCGAGACCTGCTCGGCCGCGCCGCGGGAGAACAGCTCGATGAAGCGGTCTCCCGAGATCTCGTCGCAGAACCGGGTGCACCGCGCGCACAGTACGCACCGCTCGCGGTCCAGGTTCACCAGGGGCGAGAGCGGGAGCGGCTTCTTGAACGTCCGCTTGGGCTCGACGTAGCGGGAGACGCCGGTGCCGAAGCCGAGGGCCTGGTCCTGCAGCGGGCACTCGCCGCCCCGGTCGCAGATCGGGCAGTCGAGCGGATGGTTGATGAGCAGGAACTCGAGGACCGACTCCTGGGCCTCGCGGACCTCGTCGTTCGAGTTCTGGGTCTGCACGATCATGCCGTCCGCGACGGGCGTGGAGCACGAGGTCATGAGCTTGCGCTGGCCCTCCACGTGCACGTAGCACTGGCGGCACGCCGCGACCGGATCGAGCAGCGGGTGGTCGCAGAACCGCGGGATCTCGATGCCGAGGGCCTCGGCGGCGCGGATGATGAGCGTCCCCTCCGGAACGGTCACCTCCTTGCCGTCGACGGTCAGCGTGACGAGCCTCTCGTCGTGGTCGCTCACGGCACCACCTCGGTCGCGCGGATGGAGTCCTCGGGAGGAGCCTCGCGGCCCGTGGCGGCGTCGAGCGAGGCGGAGTGCTTGAAGGGGCATCCGCGGCCGGTGACGTGCGCCTCGTACTCCGCGTAGAAGTGCTTGAGGCTCGACGCCACCGGGCTGACCGCCCCGTCGGCCAGCGCGCAGAACGACTTGAACAGGATGTTGTCGCTCACGTTCTGGAGCAGCGGGAGGTCCTCCTTGCGGCCGAGCCCGGACTCCAGACGCCGGTAGACCTTCGTCATCCACCAGGTGCCCTCGCGGCACGGCGTGCACTTGCCGCACGACTCGTGCGCGTAGAACTGGGTGAGGCGCAGCGCGGCGTCGACGATGCAGTCGGTCTCGTCGAGGACGATCACCGCGCCGGTCCCGAGCAGGGAGCCCGCGCCCACGATCGACTCGAAGTCGAGGCCGGTGTCCAGGTGATCGAGGGTCAGGAACGGGGTCGAGGACCCGCCCGGCGTCCACGCCTTGAGCTTCCGGCCGTCGATCACCCCTCCGCCGAGGTCCTCGACCAGGACGCGCGCGAGGGTGCCCATGGGGAGCTCGTAGTTCCCCGGCCGGTTCACCTTGCCGGAGAGGGAGAACAGCTTGGTGCCGGTGGACTTCTCGGTGCCGATCCCCGCGTACCAGCTCGCCCCCTTCTCGATGATGTGCGGCACGTTGCACAGCGTCTCGACGTTGTTCACCGCGGTGGGGCTCCG
>JBBDTT010000208.1:0-15550 GCA_040904285.1 Actinomycetota bacterium | reverse complement strand
GGCCGACGAAGTAAGCGTCGCGGGTCTCCCGGGCCTTCGCCGGCTTCGACGTCCCCGGGGTCTTCGGCAACGCCGGCGGCTCGAGCTGTCCCGAGGACCGGACGCGGAGGGCCGCGATCATCGGCGTCTCGCCGCGGCGCGCGTACGTGTGCAGCGTCTCGTGCATCGCGTGGAATCTTTCGGTCAGCTTCTCGAGCTCCTTCGCGTCCATCGTCGTGCCGACGGGCACGTCGATGTCCCACGTCTGTCCGGGGTAGCGGATCTGCGCGAACCGCTGGTGGGCGAATCGCTTCGAGGGCAGGTCGGCGGCCTGGAGCTCGGCGTCGGCCGCCGCCTCGAGCTCGGAGAAGATGCCCTCGAGCCTCTCGGAGTCGGCCTCGGCGGCCGTTACGAGCGTGGCCCGGACGCGGTCGACCAGGTAGTCGGATTCGAGGAGCCCCAGCGCCGAGAACGCGGGCGCGGTGCGGGGGATCACGACCTTCGGGATCCCGAGCTCCTCGGCCTGGTGGAGCGCGTGGACCGCGCCGTTGCCCCCGAACACCAGCAACGCGAACTCGCGAGGGTCGAGCCCCCTCTCCGCGGACACGCGGACGATCGCGTTGTTCATGTTCGCGTTCACCAGGCGGTGGATGCCCCACGCCGCCTCCACGCCGCTCAGCCCGAGCGGCTTGCCGATCTCCTTCTCCAGGACCTCGGCCAGGCCGTCGGCCTTCAGGGGGAACTCGCCCGCCGCGAACGTCTCCGGGTTGAGGTAGCCCAGGACCAGGTTCGCGTCGGTGACGGTCGGCTGCGTGCCTCCCCGGCCGTAACAGATCGGCCCGGGGTCCGAGCCGGCCGACTGCGGCCCAACCGTGATGGCCCCCGCCGTGACCCGGGCCAGCGAGCCGCCGCCCGACCCGATCGAGACGACGTCGACCATCGGGAGCGCGACCAGGTACCGGTTGATCCAGTTCCACGAGGACTTCACGTTCGGCTCGGCGCCGCGGACCAGGCAGACGTCGTAGGACGTGCCGCCCATGTCCACGGAGATGAAGTCCTCGACGCCGGCCTCGCGGCCCACGACCGCGGCGCCGCGGACGCCGCCGGCCGGACCGCTGGCCAGGGTGGCGATGGGCCGGCCGAGGGTCGAGGACGCCGTCGCGATCCCCCCGCTCGACTGCATCACCAGGAGCTCGTGGGTGTAGCCGCGCTTCTTCAGCTGCTCGGTCAGGCGCTTCAGGTAGCGCTGCACCAGGGGACCGACGTACGCGTTGACGACGGTGGTCGACGTCCGCTCGAACTCGGGCGCCGCCGGGTGGACCTCGTGCGACAGCGACAGCATGCCGAGCTTCGGGTACTCCTTGCGGACGATCTCGCCGATGCGCTGCTCGTGGGCCGGGTTCACGAACGAGAAGAGCGTGACGACCGCGATCGACTCGATGCCCGCGCCCTTCAGCCGCCGCACCGCGCGACGGACCTCGTCCTCGTCGAGGGGGACCAGCACGTTCCCCTGGTAGTCCAGGCGCTCGTTGATGGGGAGGCGGTACCGGCGGGGCACGATCTGGGGAGGCTTGGGATACGAGGGATCCCAGATGTCCTCCTTGTAGCCGCGGCGAAGCTCGATCTCGTCGCGCGCGCCCTTCGTGACGAGCAGGCCGGTCTTCGCGCCGTTCAGCTCGATCATCGTGTTGTCGGCGGTGGTCGTGCCGTGGACGATCAGGTCGGTTTGCTGCAGGAACCGCTTCAGCGAGAGATCCGCCCCGTCGGCGATGCGCTCGAGGCCCTCCATGACGCCGGCCGACTGGTCGGCGGGCGTGGTGAACGTCTTGCTCAGGGAGAACTCACCGTCGGGATCGACGGTCAGGAAGTCGGTGAACGTGCCCCCGACGTCGATGCCGACCTTGTATCCCATCGAGCCTCCCTCAGAGCTGGACGTAGACGTTCTTGGTCTCCAGGTAGCTGTGCAGCGCCTGCTGGCCGCCCTCCCGGCCGAGGCCCGAGTCCTTGTAGCCGCCGAACGGGGTGCCCGGGTTCACCAGCAGCCAGGTGTTCACCCAGACGGTCCCGGCCCGGATGGCCTTGGCGACCCGATGCGCCCGGCTGAGGTTCGTCGTCCACAGTCCGCCCGCGAGCCCGTACCGGGTGTCGTTCGCGATCGCGATGGCCTCCGCCTCGTCGGCGAAGGGGATGACCGACAGGACCGGCCCGAACACCTCCTCCCGGGCGATCCGCTGGTCGTTCGACACGCCGGTCAGGATCGTCGGGGGCAGGAAGTACCCTTCGGCGAGCTCGCCGCCCAGCCGCTCGCCCCCGAGGACGACGTCGGCCGACTCGCGGGCCTCGTCGACCATCCCCAGGATCCGGTTCAGCGCCCCTTCCGAGATGACCGGTCCCATCACCGTCCCGGGCTGGAATGGGTCGCCCACCACCATGCCCCGGGCGGCGGCCGAGACCTTCTCGACGAACGCGTCGGCGACCGGCGCCTCCACCAGCAGGCGGCTGCCGGCGAGGCAGGCCTGTCCGGTGTTCAGGAAGATCCCGGTGGCGGCGGACAGGGCCGCGGCGTTCAGGTCGGCGTCGGCGAAGACGATGTTTGCGGACTTGCCGCCGAGCTCCAGCGACAGCGGCTTCAGGTTCCGCCCCGCGATCTCCCCGATCGTGCGGCCCGTCTCCGTGCCCCCCGTGAACGCGATGCGGTCCACGCCGGGGTGCTCGACGAGGGCCCGGCCCGTGGTCGCGTCGCCGGTGAGGACGTTCACCACCCCGCGGGGGAACCCCGCCTTGGCGACGAGCTCGGCGAGGCGCAGCGGCGCGAGCGGCGCGAGCTCGCTCGGCTTCAGCACCACGACGTTCCCGGCGGCGAGGGCCGGGGCGAGCTTCGAGATCGAGAGGTTGACCGGCGCGTTCCACGGGATGATCGCGGCGACGACGCCCATCGGCTCCCGGAGGGTGTAGTCGAAGACCCCGGGCGCCACGACGGGGATCACCTCGCCGTGGATCTTGTCCGCCCACCCCGCGAAGTACTCCAGGTACTCCGCCGCGTACAGGATCTCGCCCATCGAGATGCCGTGGGGCATCCCCATCTCCTCGGTCGAGATACGGCTGATCTCCATGACGTCCTCGGCGAGGAGCTGGGACAGGCGCAGCAGGAGCTTGCGGCGCTCCTGCGGCGTCGAGCTCGACCACCCGCCGTCGAACGCCTTGCGCGCGGCGGCGACCGCCGCGTCGACCTCCTCGGCCGTGCCCGTCGGAACCGACGCGAGCGCTCGTCCCGTGGCCGGGTTCAGGTCGTCGAGCGTGGGGCCGTCGCCGGGACGCCACTCGCCCCCGATGAAGTGCTGGGTCACGGTCCGGGTCGTCACGCGTCCACCCGCTCGATGACCATCGCCGAGCCGAGTCCCCCGCCGGCGCACATGGTGGCCACGCCGTACCGGCCCTCCGTCCGCTCCAGCTCGTGCAGCAGCGTGGTGACCAGGCGGGCGCCGGTGCAGCCGACGGGATGCCCGAGCGCCACCGCGCCGCCGTTGACGTTGACGCGCGCCGGGTCGAGGCCGAGCTCGCGGACGCAGGCGACGGTCATGGCCGCGAACGCCTCGTTGAGCTCGATCAGGTCGGCCTCGTCATGGGTGACGCCCGCACGCTTGAGGGCCTTGGGGACCGCCTCGATCGGGCCGGTGCCTGTGTAGTTCGGGTCGACGCCGACGCTGGCCCAGCCGCGGATGACCGCCCTGGGCACCAGGCCGAGGGCCTCCGCCTTCGACGCCGACGTGACGACCAGTGCGGCGGCGCCGTCGTTCAGGCCGCTCGCGTTGCCGGCCGTCACCGTGCCGCCCTCCTTGTAGACGGGCGGAAGCTTCGCGAGGGCCTCGAGGGTGGTGTCCCGCCGGGGCCGCTCGTCGGTGTCGACCTGCTTCGAGCCGCGCTTGCCGGGAACGTCGACGACGAGGATCTCCTTTTCGAAGCGACCCTGGTCGATGGCGGCGACCGCGCGCTGGTGCGACTGGAGCGCCCACGCGTCCTGGTCCTCCCGGGTCACTCCGTACTTCTCCGCGACGTGCTCGCCGGTGTTCAGCCCGACGGAGAACGGCCCCATCTCGAGTGGGTGCGTGTGGGGGATGAAGTATTCGGGAGGCTTGCGCGGGAACGCCTGCGAGGGCCGCCGCTGCAGGAACGGCTGCTGCGACATGCTCTCGACCCCGCCGGCCAGGAAGGCCTCGCCGGTGCCGGCCCACACCCCGGTCGCGGCCTGGATGACGGCCTCGAGCCCGGTGGCGCACGCCCGGATGACCGTGTAGCCGGGGACCTCGCGCGGGACGCCCACGGAGAGTCCGATGAAGCGTCCGGCGTTGCCGCCGCCGCCCACGGTCTCGCCGATGATGACGTCGTCGAACACGCCCGGGTCGATCGCCGCGCGATCGATGGCCTCGCGGCACACCAGGATGCCCAGGTCCCACGCGGACAGCGACGCCAGCGCGCCGCCGGCGTTGCCGATCGGCGTGCGGACCGCCGTGACGATGACCGCGTCCTCCACTCCGGCTAGGTGTATCACGCCAGGCCCGCCTGCCCAGAGGCCTGACGGGCGAGCTTCAGGACCAGGGGGCCCATGGCTTCGTGGACGGGGAAGGTGCTCCTGCCGGTGGCGAACCGGTGGTAGCTGCCCTCGAGGATGCAGGCCAGCTTGAACAGCGCGAGGACCTGGTAGTAGCGGAGGTGCTCGAGCGAGCGGCCGCTCACCTCTCCGTAGCGGGAGGCGAGCTCGTCGCGCGTGGGCAACCCGCTCCGGTCGGCGAAGTAGGCGCTCGTGAACCGGGTCTCGTCCTCGCCGGGGTCCTGCCAGCCCGCCAGCAACCAGCCGAGGTCGACGAGCGGATCACCGATCGTGGACTGCTCCCAGTCGACGACGGCCGCGAGCCTGGCCGGCGGGTCGTTCGCGAACATCACGTTGGTGAACTGATAGTCGCCGTGCAGGATCGCAGGCGCACCGTCGGGCGGCCGCTCCGACTCGAGCCAGCGGCCGACCTCCTCGATCCCGGGGATCTCCCGGCTGCGGTAGGTCTCGAGCTGGCCGAGCCACCGCCGGACCTGGCGTTCCAGGAAGCCCTCGGGCCGCCCGAAGCCCTCGAGGCCCGCCGCGCGCCAGTCGACGGTCGCCAGCTGCGCGATCCCGTCCACCAGCGAGAAGCCCATGGCGCGGCGGACCGTGGGGTCGGCGTCGAACGGCGCGGGAAGCGGGTCCCGCGGCGCGAATCCGTCGACACGCTCCATCAGGAAGAACGGCGCCCCGATCGGCTCCGGGTCATCGCAGAGCAGGAGCGGCCGGGGATGCGGGACGGCGGTCCCCTCGAGGGCGGTCAGGACGCGGAACTCGCGGCCCATGTCGTGCGCGCTCTTCGAGACCTTGTACCGCGGAGGCCGGCGGAGGATCCACGTCTCGGCGCCCCGGCGGAGCTCGAACATCTCGTTCGAGGCGCCTCCCGAGATCCGGACCGCGGTCAGCTCCGAGCCGGAGCCGGGGAGCCGGTCCCCGATCCACCCCTCCAGCGCGGGGAGGTCGATCAGCGGCCCGGCGGCGTCACTCACTCAACGGTCGCGGCGTCGAGGAAGCGCGCGAACTTGCGGCGGGCGGCCTCGCGCCGGGTGGGGACGTGCTCGCTCGGCCAGGGACCCTCGTGCGGCTGGACGCCCTTCAGGGCCTGGCGCGCGATCGTCACCCGGTGGACCTCGTCGGGGCCGTCCATGATCGGCAGCGCCCGGGCCAGCCGGTACATCCCCTCAAGAGGCATGTCCGTCGAGTAGCCGAGGGCGCCGTGGATCTGCAGCGCCCGGTCGATCACGTCGTGCAGCGCGCCCGACACGAACACCTTCGCGGCGGCGATCTCGGTCCGGGCGCCGCTCGAGCCGCGCTGGTCCGTCACCCAGGCCGCGTGCAGGACCATCAGGCGCGCCGCGTGGATCTGGATCCAGGAGTCGGCAAGGTAGTTCTGGACGGTCTGCTTGTCGGCGTGTAGGCTGCCGTGCGCGAACCGCGACACGGCCCGTTCGCGAAGCATGTCGAACGCCCGGCTCATCTGGCCGATGTACCGCATGCAGTGGTGGAGCCGGCCCGGGCCGAGCCGCTTCTGGGCGATCGTGAACCCGTCGCCCTCGCCGCCCAGGAGCGCGTCGCCGGGCAGCCGGACCTGGTCGTAGCGGATCTCGGCGTGGTGTGGACCTCCGTACATGCCCGCGACCTCGCGCAGGATGTTGACGCCCGGCGTCGCTCGAGGCACGAGGAACATCGACGCGCGCCGGTGGGGCTCGGCGCCGGGGTCGGTCACCGCCATGACGATCAGGAATTCGGCGATCCCCGCGTTCGAGGAGAACCACTTGTGGCCGTCGAGCACCCAGCCGTCGCCGTCCGGGGTGGCACGGGTCTCGAGGAGCGTCGGGTCCGAGCCGGCGTTGGGCTCGGTCATCGAGAAGCACGACCGGATCCGGCCGTCGAGGAGCGGCTCCAGGTACGCGGCCTTCTGGGCCTCCGTCCCGTACAGGGCGAGGATCTCGGCGTTGCCCGTGTCCGGCGCCTGGCAGCCGAACACCTCGGGCGCGTGCCGGGTCCGCCCCAGGATCTCGTTGAGGAGGGCCAGCTTCACCTGGCCGAAGCCCTGCCCGCCGAGCTCGGGCCCGAGGTGGGTCGCCCAGAGGCCGCGTTCCTTCACCGCCGCCTTCATCGGTGCCGTGATCGCGCGGAAGACGTCGTCGGTGGCTTCCAGCCCCAGCGTTTCGAGGGGCTCGACCTCCTCGCGGACGAACCCACGGACCCACTCGAGCTGCGGCTCGAACTCCGGGTCGGTCGCGAAGTCCCAGCTCATCAGGAGACGGTGAAGGCGGCGTGCATCCCGCGCACGTAGTGACCGGGGATGTTGCAGATGATGACGTACCGGCCCGCGTCGAGGTCCAACTCGAAGCTCCGCCTTTCGCCCGAGGCGATGTCGTCGAACGTGAAGAGGAGGGCGTTGTAGCCGGGTCCGAACTCGTTCACCCGTCCCAGGCCGGTCGGGTCGGCGGGGAGGGCCTCCGGGGCGAGGTCGGTCTCGTACACCCAGAACTGATGGGCAGACGGTCCCTGGTTGGTGACGTCGAACGTGACCTCACCCGCCGCCGCGTTCGCCGGGGCGAGCGTGATCGAGAAGTCGCGGACGGTCGTCGCGACCGTGGTCAGGCGCGGTCCGGCGACGACGTACGCGACGATCCCGGCCGTGACGACCCCGACCACGAGGGCCGCCGCCAGAGCCACCGTTCGCAGCCTGACCGGCTGCCGGCGTGAGGCGAGGGTCCCCGCCACCGGCGCGAACCGCCTGAACGTGAGCGCGGTGGCCACGATCACGGCGAACCCGAGCAGGACCTCGCCGGCGATGGCGGGAGGCGAGCCGAACAGCTGGTGGGGGTCGTCCGGGCCCGGATCGGCCAGCTCCCCCGCACCGGCCAGACCGAGCAAGACTCCCGCCGAGATCGCGCCCGCGGCCATCGACCAGCGGGCAAGCGCGGGCACGCGGGCTCGCCGCCCCATCAGATAGGCGAAGGCGGCAGAACCCAGCACGAGCGTGCCGCCGCCCCACAGGTACTCCATCTGCTCGACGAATCCCGGCACACCCCCGCCGAGCGCGCCCCCCAGCAGGAACCCGCCCGCGAGGCCCGTGCCGGTGCACCCCCAGGCCTTGCCGGCCACTCGCTGCGGCCCGGCCGCCGGGGGCGGCGGTAGCCCGACGATCTCGCGCAGCCTCCACGCCAAGGCCCCAGCGCGATCGTCCCCAGAGGCCGATCTCTCCCCGGCGTCGGCGAGGGTCGCACTCGATCCCGGTTCGCCGTAGGCGACCACCACACGACCCTCGGAGACGGTGATGTCGCGGACGGGGGACATACGAAGCGTCACCCCGGGCGCCTGGAACTCGAGGAAGTTCGGCCCGGCCTCGAGGCGACCGCGCCGCGCCGTACTCGCCCCGGCGTCGGTCCACTCGACATCCTCGAGGATGTGGACCATCGAGGGCCGACCGGTGGCCATCTCTAGCCCCCGTCCGGGCGCATCAGTCCCCCCGGTTCTTCCGCCATTCCACGAGGCCCTGGAGGAAGGCGAGGGCGCCGAAGACGATCGCTCCCCACGCGACGACGTACCGGCCCCCGCCCGACCCGGAGGACGCGGCGGAGTAGGTGATCACGGTCACGAGGATCCCGATCACGGCGACCGCTCCGCCGATCCACATCCGGACGAACGCCCGCCTCGCCGCGGCCGCCCGCTCCTGCGCCCGGTGACGATCGAGCTCGACGTCCTGGCCGGGAACGGTTCCCGTGAGGCCGAGCGCCCCTTGCAGGGTCTGGACCAGCGCCCGGTTCTTCTTCCCCGAGATCTTGGAGGGGTCACTGAAATAGACCGTCAACAGATCGGCTCCGGTCCCGTACTCGATCTTCACCCAGCGGTCGTGGGTGACTCCGCGGACCGGCGAGATCTCGACGGTGCCCTTCGCACCCTGGAATCGGAGGAGGTCGCCCTCGATCGAGATGGATCCCCGGTCCATCGCCTTCCTCGCTCGTCGCGTTCGGACGATGTCTCCGCTCTGCATGTCCGCGAAGCTCAGCGGATCCGGGAGATACAGGACGTTCTCGATGGTCGTCACGGGGCACCCCCTCACATGCTGCGGAAGCACACTGTAGAAGCGAGCGTTTCCGCTCGGCAAGACCCAGTTCAGGAGCTGGCGAGCTCGTCCCGGCGAGCCTGCCAGCGTCCGATCATGTCGACGAACGCCTGGGGGTTGTAGGCGTCCTCCTCGTAGGACCACCGGCCGTCGCCCGCGTACTTCAGCAGGGTCAGGTTGGCGGCCTGGTGGACGGTCCCGTCGCCCGGGTCCTCCATGCGGTTCCAGATCTTGCAGGCGATCCAGCCTCGTTCGGGATCGAGCATGGCCCACTCGACCGGGAACTCCGGCATCGCGTTGCCGGGAAACTCGCCCATGACCCGGGTGATCCAATCGCGGATCGCCTCACGGCCGCGCATCTCCCCGAACAGATGCTCGACGTAGAGGGCGTCCTCGGTGAACAGCTCGGCCCACGGGTTCCAGTCGCCGGTGCGACCGGCCTCCTCGCCGACGCGCTGGTACTCCTCGAACGCTGCCTCGAGCTCCTCGCGCGTGAAGGGGGCCATCGGTCCGAGCCTATCCCCGCACCGCCGGCAGGACCGCGCGGGCGAACAGCTCGGTCCCTGCCGTGACGTCCGCCCGTCCGAAGTGGCACACGAAGTGGGTCACGCCCGCCTCGGCGTACTCCTGCAGCCGCGGCACGACCTGCTCCGGCGTCCCGGCCACCACCGTCTCTCCGTACAGCCGGGCGTTGCGGTTGTCCGAGGCCTTCGCGCGTTCGACGCGCGCGGCCACGCGGTCGCCGTCCTCGTCGACCCACACCGGCCCGTAGTACGTGACCTCCGGCATCGGACGTCCCGCCTCGTCGCAGTACCGCTTGAGCCGTGCCGCCCGGGCCGCCACCGCGTGCGGGGTGAGGAGCGGGGCGTTCCAGGCGTCGGCGTGGCGGGCGGCGATCTTCAGGAGCTCGCTGCCCCGGCCCCCGATCCACAAGGGAGGCCGCGGCGACTGCAGGGGGCGCGGGCAGTCGGCCGTGCCGTCGCCCGAGTACCAGCGACCGTTGAAGGTGCGGCCCTCCCACATGCCGTTCACGACCTCGAGCGCCTCGTTCAGGCGCGCCGCCCGTTCCGGGCCGTCGAGCCACGCGTAGCCGAACGAGTCGTACTCCGCGCGGTACCCGCCGGCGCCGATCCCCAGGATGAGCCGCCCGCCGCTCAGGTGGTCGAGGGTGGCCGCCGCGCTGGCCAGCCACGCCGGGTTGCGGAACGCCTCGGACAGGACCATCGGCCCGACCGAGATCGTGGACGTGGCGAGCGCCACCGCGGTGAGCGTCGTCCACGCCTCCCAGCACGGGCTCCCCGGAGGGACCGCGATGACGCGCAGGTGATCCTCGACCCACACCGAGTCGTAGCCGAGGGACTCCGCGAGGCGAGCATGATCTAGGACCCTTTCGAGGGCCGCGCCCTCCTGGGGGACGAGCAGTCCAACCTTCATCGCGGACCCGCCGCGTTCGTCGCCGCGAGCTCCACGGCATCCACGCAGTCCTCGGCCGTGATGCCCGCCGTCGCGTCGGGCTGATCGACGTCCGGCTCGTCGAAGACGGCGCGCACGCGAGCGACCAGATCGTCGCGATCGTCCACCCGAGCGTTTGCGAGTGCTGCCGCCACCCGTTCCATCGCATCCGGAGGCGACAGGTGCATGTCCCCGGCCATCAGGGCGCGCAGGATCGTTCGGTCCTCGTCCAGGGCCACGCCCGCGCGGACCAGCTTCTTGCCCTTCACGTTCGCGAAGCCGACGCGCGACCCCGGCGGCGCCTCGGCCGTGAACCGACTGGTGGAGGTGCGGAGCACCCAGTCGTCGCCTCGGATCAGCTCGGCGAACCCCGGCATGCCGGCGGCCTCGGCCTCGGTGAGCGGCGTCTCCTCGAGGTCGAGCCCGAGGACCTCGCGGCTCGCGGCCACGATCGCGTCGCGGAACTCCTCGTAGCCCAGGTCCGAGCCGCGCACGTCGGAGGGCGTGCAGATGTACTCGACCGCGTCCTTGATGACCTTGTCCTTGAACTTCTCCTCGGGGACGCGCGCCACGCGCGCGTACAGCTCGAGGTCGGGGCGCTTGAGGTTGAAGAACGAACCCACCACGTTGGTCCCGAGGGCGGTCTGGCTGATCACCGCGCCGAGCTTGCGGCCATGCCACCGCAGGTCGCTCGAGCCCTCGAAGGCCACGTCGCCCAGTCCGAGGTCGTCGAGGGCCTTGCGCATGGCCGGCCGGAAGTGCTCGAGGGCCGCGTCCAGATCGGGCCAGCGCGCCGGGGACAGGAAGTAGCTGAACATCGCGACGGCGTCCGTGTCGTAAAAGGCCGCGCCCCCGCCCATGACGGGCCGCCGGAAGACGTCGACCCCGGCCTCACGGGCGGCTTCGAGGTCCAGGACCGCGTCGACGTCCTCGAACCACCCCACCTGGAAATGGCGACGGCTCCACGACGCGGTCATCAGGATCTGGGGCCCACCGGAGGCGACGCCGCCGGCCATCGTGGGCATGCGCGCGAACTGCACGGGCGCCTCGACGGGGCCCACGTCGACGAACCGCCAGGGGCCGTCGTTCATCCCGGGCCTACGCGGTGACGGTCCGCTCGAAGCCCTCGGCCACGGCCCGGGTCGCGTCGAGGACCTCGCGGACCGCCCACTTGCAGCGCTCGAGGAGCTCCTCGGACGTGCAGTACTTCTGGAGCATCTCGATGGCCCGTCCGGCGTGCTCCTCGTCGGCCTCGAGGTGCATGAAGAAGAACTCCAGGTCGTGCTCGGACAGGCCGTAGCGGTCCCGATAGATCTGGCCGAGGAAGGCCATCGTCCACGTCCGCGCCTCGATCCCGTAGGACAGCGCGGCCAGCCCCACGACGAAGTGCTCCTCCATGCAGACCTTGAGGATCCGGTCCACCCATTGGCGCGACTCCGGGATCGGCTCGACCGAGAACGGATCGGGGATGTCGGCGCCGACGGCCCGCGCGAAGCGGGTCACGAGCGCGATGTGGTCCCGGTCGGGGTCGCCCTCTCCGTGCTCCTCCCACAGGTTCTCCAGCATCAGCTCGCGGACGTCGCGCGGTTCGGCGTTGGCGTACACGGCCGCGATGAACCGCTTGAACTGATCGACCTGGAACGGGTAGCTCGCCGCGAACGGGACCAGCTTCTCCCGGGGGATCCGGCCCGCGGCGAACTCGATCATGAACGGGCGCTCCTCGAACAGGACGCTGCGCGTGACCTCCTCCAGCTCGCGGGTCACGCGCTCGGCGAAGGTGCCGGCCGCGGTCGTCGTGTCGGTCATCGAAAGCCCTCCCAACGGGGATCGCCGATGATTGCACGGGCGCCGAAGCCGCTGCTACGGTCGCGCCCTCTTCACGAAAATCTGACGATCCATCAGGAGGACTCCATGGGGCTGCTGGACGGACGTGTGGCGGTGGTGACCGGCGCCGGCCGGGGGATCGGCCGGGGCATCGCCCTGGAGCTGGCGCGCGAGGGCGCGAAGGTCGTGGTGAACGACGCCGGGGTGGACGTCGACGGCCGGGGCGGCTCCGAGGACCCCGCGGCGCAGGTCGTCAAGGAGATCGAGCAGCTCGGCAGCGAGGGGATCGCGAACTACGGCGACGTCTCGAAGTGGGACGACGCGCAGGGCATCGTGCAGGCCGCCCTCGACGCGTTCGGCACGATCGACATCCTCGTCAACAACGCGGGCATCCTCAGGGACAGGTCCCTCCTGAAGATGGAGGAGGAGGAGTTCGACGCGGTGATCGGCGTGCACCTGAAGGGCACGTTCAACGTCACGCGCCACGCCGCGGGGCACATGAAGGAGCGCGGGTACGGCCGGATCATCAACATCGTCTCCAGCGCCGGCCTTCGCGGGAACTTCGGCCAGACGAACTACTCCGCCGCCAAGGCGGGGATCGCCGGCATGACGCTCACGTGGGCCATCGAGCTCGGGAAGTACGGGATCACCGTGAACGCCATGGCTCCGGCGGCCGTCACGCGGATGACCACCGGGCTTCTCACGGCGGACCCGGACAAGATCCCCCCCGAGATGGACCCGGCGAACAACGCGCCGATGATCGCGTTCCTCGCCAGCGAGGCGGCCGGTCACGTCAACGGCCAGGTCCTGGGCCGCCGCGGCTACACCTACACGATCTTCCAGCAGTACAAGATCGTCGCCGGAATGTTCCAGCCGGGAGGCTGGACGCCGGCCGACGTCGCGAAGCACTTCGACACGGTCCTCGCCGGCTACATGACCGCCCCCGGCATGGACATCACGATCAAGAAGCCGGAGAAGCCCGAGGCCGAGAAGAAGGGCTGACCGTGGAGGTTCGGTACACGGAGTCCGGCACCGTGGACGCCCCGCCCGAGGCCGCCTACGACCTCCGCGCCGACTTCACGCGCCTCGCCGACTACAACCCGAACGTCACCAACCTCCGCAGGACCGACGGCGGAGACGCGCTGGGGGCAGGCGCCGTGTACGCGTTCGACGTCACCATCGCCGACATGGGGGGGACGGTGTCGAGCGTCCTGACGGTGCTCGAGGCCGAGCACCCCTCCCGCGTGGCGACGCGCACGGACTCGGGCGTGTTCTCCGCGCTCGAGGAGGTTCGGTTCGAGCCCGAGGGCGGCGGCACCCGCGTCACGTTCGACGTGATCGTCGAGTTGCCCGACGACATGGAGGCGATCGCGCCGATCGTGGACTCGAGCGGCCGCGAACAGGTTCGGCTGGAGCTCGATCACATGGCGAAGGTGCTGGTCTCGTGACCGGCCGCCTGCAGGACAAGGTGGCGATCGTCACCGGGGCCGGCCAGGGGATCGGACGCGCCTATGCGCTGCGCTTCGCCGAGGAGGGTGCAAAGGTCGCGATCGCGGAGATCAACGACGTCAACGGCGAGGCCGTGGCGAAGGAGATCGCCGACGCCGGCGGGGACTCGATGTTCGTGCACGTCGACGTCGCCTCCGAGGAGTCCACGCTGGCGATGGCGCAGACCGTGGTGGATCGGTTCGGCCGCATCGACGTCCTGGTGAACAACGCGGGCCTGTTCTTCGACCTCGACCAGCGGGACGACTCGCTCGAGTACCTCAAGCACGTGATCGACGTGAACATGCTGGGCCCGTGGCTCTGCGTGCGCGCCGTGTTCCCGTTCATGAAGGCCCAGGGCGGCGGCAAGGTCATCAACCAGTCGAGCGGTGCCTCGTGGATGTATGCGATGTCGGGCTACGCGATGCGCTCCGACGCCGAGCGGGTGCCGAGCTACCACTACTCGGTCTCGAAGGCCGGTGTGAACGCGTTCACGCACTTCCTGGCGGCCGCCCTCGGCCAGTTCGGCATCAACGTGAACGCGATCGCGCCGGGCGTGGTCATGACCGACGCCACGAAGAAGCACGTCCCCGAGCAGATGATGGGGATGATCAAGATGGCCTCGTCGCTGCGCCGGACCCTCGAGCCCGAGGAGATCACCGGCACCGCCGTGTTCCTCGCCTCGGAGGACGCGAACGCGATCACGGGCCAGGTCATCCCGGTCGACGCCGGCGTGACCATGCTCGGATGACGGATCGCCCGGAGCCGTACGCGGTCCCGCCCGAGCTCGAGCCGCCGCTCCAGAAGCTCCTCGGCATCAAGATGTCGTTCGGCCCGAACGGCGAGGGCATCGCCTGGGTGGACATCGACCGCGAGAAGCACTTCGGCCGGACCCGCGTCCACGGCGGGCTGTTCCCGCCGCTCGTCGACGTGGCCGGCGCGATCGCCGTGGCCCACTCGAGCGAGGACGCGCTCAACGCGGTCGACGCCACGATCGACATGCACGTGAGCTACCTGCGCAAGGCGAAGGAGGGCGACCTGACCGCGACCGCGAAGATCGTGCGGCGAGGGAGGCGCGTCGCCGTCTGCGAGGTCGACCTCACCAACAACGGCGAGCTGTGCGGCAAGGCCATCGTGACGTACCTGCTCCAGGCGAACCTCGAGCCGGATCCGGCTGGGGGCTGAGGTACCGGCGGGTTCAGCCGCTGTTGGACTTGGGGCGCGCGCCGACCGCCAGTGCCACCCCCGTGAGGTCGGATCGCAAGGCGTCGATACGGTCCTCGAACTTCTCCAGCCGACCGTCGAACCGATCCATCCGCCGTTCGAGCGAATCGAAGCGAGCGTCCACCTGGCGAAAACGGTCGATCATCAGGAAACCGAGCAGCCCGCCGACGATCGCGACGACGACTCCGTTGATGATCGTGTGTGTGAGATCCATGTATCCCTCCCCGTTCACCGGGGGAGTTCGGACGGGCCGAGCGTAGCACCGGCCACCGACAGGGATCGGGTGCGGTCACCGCGCGCGGAACTGGCGGAGGCCGGCCGTCTCACGGCTGGTCAGCCGCTTCCAGAGCCCCATGCTCCGGAGGGTCCGCACGCGCTCGATCGCCTGGGCCGCGATCGCCACGGCCTCCTCCCTGGGGATCCGGGCCATCTCGGAGATGAACTCCGCGAGCTCGCCCTCGTCCGCCCACAGGCAGTCGACGTACGCCGCCTCCCCCCACCAGCGTGGGCCGACCGAGACCCGGGCGGTGCGGCGGCGATCGTGGATGCTGATCGAGAACGGGCCCTTCGACGTGCCGATCAGGAGGCGGTAGCCCACCGGCGGGTCACGCCTCGACCCAGCTGATGTGCTTGACCTCGGTGTACTCGGCCAGACCCTCGCGCCACTCGCGGCCGACGCCGGACTGCCGGTATCCCCCCCACGAGCCGTTGAAGTTCGGGACCGCGACACCGAGGCCCACGTACCCCGTTCGCAGCCGCCGGGCGATCGCCCGGGCCCGCTCCCGGTCGCTGGAGACGACCGCCCCACCCAGGCCGAAGTCGGAGTCGTTGGCGATCGCGACGCCCTCGTCCTCGGTCGCGTACGGGATCACGCACAGGACCGGCCCGAAGATCTCCTCCTGCGCGATCCGCATGTC
>JBBDTT010000207.1:0-15577 GCA_040904285.1 Actinomycetota bacterium | reverse complement strand
AACGAGCTCGTCCCGGGGATCGAGCGGAAGAGCAGAGTGACCGCCACGACGATCGCGATGAGGAACGCGACGCCGGCCCACGCGAACAACCTTCGGCTCTGGTGCTCGTGGAGCTCCTGGTCGTCGCGGTGCTCGACGGCGTGCGCGTCGCGGCCCTCCACGGGACCGGTCAGTGGTCGCTCTTGCCGGTGAAGTTGAAGTCGCGAACCTTCAGGGCCGGAACGCGCGAGGCGGCGAAGAAGAACTCGCTGGCCAGCTCGGCCTCGCGCCCGATCGCGTCGACGTTCGACAGCGCCTCGAGGATCGACTGCGTGAACCGGAGGTTCTTCACGGGGTGGGCGATCGCGCCGTTCTCGATCCACCACGTCCCGTCGCGGGTCATCCCGGTGATGATCGCCTCGCGAGGGTGGACGATGTTCGCGTAGTGGAACCGGGTGATGAGCAGGCCTCGCTCGGTGGCCGCGATCATCTCCTCGACGGTCGAGTCCCCGGTCGCCACCGCCACATTGAGCGGGAAGGGACCCTCGGGGTTGGGGGGTGGAAGGGCGTGGCCGGTCGACTCGACGCCCGCCTGCTTCGCGCTCCGGCGGTCGTGCACGCCTCCCTGGACCACGCCCTCCACGATCAGTTGTACCACCCGCTTGGGCGTCCCCTCGAAGTCGAACGGCATCCCCAGGGCATCCGCAGCCAGCGCGTCGTCCTCGATCGAGATGTTCCGGCCGACCACCTTCTCCCCGATCCTCCCCGAGAAGCACGAGCGCCCCTCCGCGATCTGGCGCCCCCCGAAGCCGAGCCAGCCCAGGAAGGCCATGAGGGTCGAGACCGCGAGGGGCTCCAGCACCACGTCGTAGCGCCCCGGATCCAGGTCCCGGGGTCCTCCGCTGTCCCGGGCCTTCCGCGCGGCCCGCTCGCCCACGTACTCGCGGTCGAGCGCGCCGGGCCCGCGCCCGAACGCCTCGGCGTAGCCCGCGCCCCCGTCGTCGCCCGACATCAGGACGCTCACGCTGGCCTGGGTGCCCGGGTGATACGCGAACTGGCCCTCGGTGTTGGCGACGGCGACCTCGATGATCTGGGTCTCGTAGGCGCCGGCGGCCTCGACGCCGTTCGTCGCCTGGCCGACGATCTGGGCGACCTCCTCGGCCTGCTGCGTCGGCGTCATCGCCGCCGCCTCCTCGTCGTACCCGTCGAGCTTCGTGTAGCCGGCTTTCGGCGCGAGCCCCGGGAACCCCGGGTCCGGCGCGGCCACCTGCGCGATCTCGAGGGCGTCCCGCGCGGCCTTCTGGGCGCCCGCCTTCGACAGGTCGTTCGTGGAGGCCACTCCGACCCGGCCCTGCGTGACCACGCGGACTTTCACGCCCGTGTCCTCGCGCCAGGCGTTCTGGTGGATCGCCGATCGAGCGAAGCGCGTCAACCCGCCCCACTCGTGGATCGCGAGGACCTCGACGTCGTCCGCGCCGGAGACCTCCAGCGCGGCCCCGGCGATCTCGCGCAGGTCGTCGGGACCGATCGGGCCGGGCACCTCAGCGCACCCCCACCTGGACGTTGCGGAATCGCGCAGGAGGCGTGCCGTGCCCCACGCGGGCGGTCTGGGGTGGCTGGCCCTTCCCGCAGTTCGGCGTTCCCCACACCACCCAGTCCGCGTGGCCCCCCACCGCGTCGCACGAGCGCCAGAACTCGGTCGTGATCCCCGTGTAGTTGGGGTTGCGGTGCATCTGGGTGAGCTTCCCGTCCTTGATGCGCCACGCGATCTCGCAGCCGAACTGGAAGTTGACCCGCTTGTCGTCGATCGACCACGACGAGTTGGTCGAGAAGTAGATGCCGTCCTTGGTGTCCCCGATGATCTCGGCAAGCGTCCCGTCCCGCGGGAGCAGGTTGATGTTCGTCATCCGGATGATCGGCAGGTTCTGCCAGCCGTCGCAGCGGCTGGTGCCGTTCGAGGTGTCGCCGATCATCGAGGCGGTGTCACGGCTCGAGATGAAGTTCTGGAAGATCCCGTCCTCGACGACGGTGACGCGTTCGGCCGCCACGCCCTCGTCGTCGTAGCCGTACGACCCCAGGCCGCCGGGCAGGGTCGCGTCGGCGGTGATCGTGATGAGGTCGCTGCCGTAGCGCAGCTTCCCGCGGTCATCGGGCGTGAGGAAGCTCGTCCCGGCGAACGCCTCCTCCATCCGCAGGACCCGGTCGAGCTCGATGGGGTGGCCCACCGACTCGTGGACCTGCAGGATGGTCTGGTTCGAGTCCAGCACGAGGGTCGTGACCTCGCTCGGGCAGTCCGGGGCGGCGAGCAGCTCGACGACCTCGGCGGCGACGCGCTCGGCCTCCTCGACGAGGGGGATGGTGCGGATGTGCTCGTAGCCGGCCGCGGTGATGTGGCCGCGGAACGAGTTTGGGTACGAGCGCCGCTGGATCTCCCCGTCGCCGATCGCGACCGCCTCGATGCCGCCGCCGGAGTGGACGATCGTCTGCTCGATCTCGGCGCCCTCGGACGAGGCGAACCACGAACGGCGGCGGTAGAAGTCCAGGCCGGCCTCGCCGAACGCGACGCCGGGCACGCCCTGCATCCGCCGCGAGGCCTCCATGAGGAGCGAGACCTTCTCCTCGAGGGGGACGTTGAACGGGTCCTCGATGATGTGGGTCTCCCAGCGCGCTTTCACCGGCTCGGCCTCGGCCAGGCGGATCGGATCGCGGGGGAGCCGCGAGGCCGCTCGGGCGATCTCGACGGCCAGCTCGGCGGTCCGCCGGAGCTCGGCCTCGTCGGTGCGGGCCGTCGCGGCGAACCCCTGGTAGCCGTTCACCAGGACGCGGACGCCGATGCCCTCGGAGAACGACCGGTCGACGCCCTCCATCTCCTGGTTCTTGACCGTGAGCGACTCGTTCTCGGTCGCGATGAACCGGGCATCCGCGTAGTCGGCCCCCGCGGCCCGGGCGGCCTCGACGGCCTGCTGGACCAGCTCGATCAACCCGTTCCCCCAGACGTACCCGGGCGCAGGGGCCGAAGCCTAGCGCAGGCCTTGCCTGACTGGTCGCTCAGTTGGGGTTTGAGGAAAGGCCTCCCTGGGGCCTAACAGATCGGGCGCTGGAGGGCCTCGATCTTGGAGTTGGGCGGTGTCGTTGGGCTGCGGCGGCGCTCGGGCGGCGTACTGAGTGTCGTGGGCGGGAGATCTTCCGTGCCTAGGGGCAGGTTGATTCCCAAGTCCTGTACCGGGATCAGCACATCCTCGGCCTCGATCATGTTGGGGCACGTCACCGCGGCGCGCGGCGATCCGAACCAGACGTCGATGCCGTTGGCGATCGCCGTCGCGATCTCCTGTTTTTCATTCTTCATCCACGTGAGATCCGGCCTATAGGTGTGGAAACCAACCTCCACATACGCCGCCACGGCACTTGTGTCGTCGAGCTCGGTAAGACCTGTAGGAAATTGGGAGCACGAAGCTGTGCATACCTTATCCCCGGTGCCCGGGCTCTTTGGCCCCAGCCGCGCCTTGATGCTGTCCGGCCGTGCTCGCGTACATCACGAGGGTCCCCCCGTTTGATGGGTAGAAGGGGGAGTTGCAGTTCACATTTCCTGCGTTCGAATGAAGGGGGATGTGGACGTCTGCGTCCCAGTTGTTCGACCGGGTCACCGCCTGACTCGGGCTTCCGCTGCCGACCAGGACCTTGTAGTGACGTTGGTTGAGTTGCTGGGCAACCAGCGGAGCAAGTTGCGTGGCGAGGTCGTTCTCCTTCGTCCCGTCGCAGGGCGAAATGTGGCCGGATGCATGCTTTGCCGGGGACAGATACACCTTCTTGAGGTTCCAGTACGTGGGGGTGAAGGGGGTATCCGCGAAGGCGGGTTCACCACCGACGAGTAGGCACCCAATCAGGACCACGGGTATCAAGACGCTGAGCCTTCATCTGCGGGCACTCCTTTGATGTGCGGGCGAGCGGTGCCGGGCGGTTAGACGACCTCTGTGTTCTCCTCCCAGAAGCTGCGGGGTACCTCCTGGCAGCGGTCGGCGCCGATCCAATCGATCCAGAACGTGTCGCAGCTGCCTTCCATGCGGAACTCGATGCTGCGTGCCTCCGGGAACTGGAACACCACCGAGTAGAGCTGCGCGAGCAGGAGCGCTCCGGACGTGGTCCCTCCAGAGGGGACCGTCTCGATCAGGTCGTCGAGGTCGACGATCGCGCGGCCGGATGGCTCGACCACGGCGGAGATCAACCCCTCACGGCTCTCTGCCGAGAACGGCGAGATGTAGCCGAGCGCGGATTCCTCCGCAGTGGGCCCGGCCAGCAGCTCCTCGAGCGCCCGAGCGAGTGGGTCTTCGTCCGCAAGAATCGATCGGGGAAGCTGATGGACGACACGGCCAAGATCGGCCCCGTCCGCGGTGCAGCCGAAGTACACGAACACATGCTCGCCCGAAACGGCGTCGGACTCGGATGGCACGCATTCCTCCACCATCGGGGGGTCGGGCGATTCGACAGGCGTGGTTGGGATGGGCAAGGTCGGGATCGCCTCAGGAGCCTGACCGCAAGCGGAAAAGAGTAGGCAAAAGAGAGACACCAAGCGGGCCGGGCGCATCAATCGAGAGTGTACGGCTCGTTTAAGACTTGGGCCAAGGTCAATGGTTACGGTCCGGAGCGAGCGCGCGTGTTGCGTCCCCACCCGCGCGTCGGCCATGCTCGCTCCGTCCGCTCTTCGCGTCGACACTCAGAATGGAGGCGATCGGTGAAGCTCGGTCTGCACCTCGGGTACTGGGGCTCGGCCCCGGTCGACATGATGCCGCTGGTGCACGCGGCCGAGGACGCCGGGTTCGACTCGATCTGGAGCGCCGAGGCGTACGGCTCGGACGCGGTCACCACGCTCACCTGGGCCGCCGCCCAGACCACCCGGATCAACGTCGGCACCGACATCATGCAGATCCCGGCGCGGTCGCCGGCGGCGACCGCCATGGTGGCCATCACCCTCGACCACCTGACCGGCGGGCGCTTCAAGCTCGGCCTCGGGACCAGCGGCCCACAGGTCGCGGAGGGGTGGCACGGCGTGCCCTTCGGCAAGCCCCTGCAGCGGACCCGCGAGTACGTCGAGATCGTCCGGGCGATCCTGCGCCGCGACGCTCCCGTCGAGTTCCACGGCGAGTACTACGACGTGCCGGTGGTCGGCGGGACGGGCCTGGGCAAGCCCCTCAAGACCATCGTCCACCCCCTGCGTCCGGACCTGCCGATCCTGCTCGCGGCGATCGGGCCGAGGAACGTCGCGCTCGCCGCCGAGATCGCCGACGGATGGCTCCCCACCTTCTATTCGCCCTACCACCCCGAGGCGTTCCAGGAGTCGCTCGAGGCGGGCTTCGCGAAGCGCGGCGGCCGGCCCGAGGACTTCGAGGTCGCCCCGATGTGCCCGGTGTTCGTCGGCGACGACGTCCAGGGCTGCCGTGACCTCATCAAGCCGATGCTCGCGCTGTACATCGGCGGCATGGGAGCCCGGGGCAAGAACTTCTACAACGACCTGGTGTGCCGATACGGCTACGAGGCGGAGGCCAAGGAGATCCAGGACCTCTACCTGGACGGCAAGAAGTCCGAGGCCACGGCGGTCGTGCCCGACGAGCTCGTGGACGAGGTCTCGCTCCTCGGGCCGAAGGAGCGCATCGCCGAGCGCATCGGCGCGTGGACGCAGGCCGGGGTGACGACGATCATCGCCGGCACGCTGCAGATCGACGCCGTCACCGCGCTCGCCGAAGCCACCGCGTAACCGGGCCGGCTGTATCGTGCGGGGACGAGCCATCACGCTGCTCGCCGTGTTCGGCGCCGCCCTCGTCGTGAGCGGGCTCTTCTGGATCCTCGCCGAGCCCGGCATCCAGGGCGCACCCGTGGACGAGTTGGTCCGGCGCCGCTCGGACGCCGTCGCGCTTTTCACGCTCGACTACCTGTTCGTCGTTCTCTACACCGTGGCGGGTCCGATCGCGTTGGGGCGGTTCGGCACGACGCTCGCGTCAGCTCGCGGGCGGGTCCCCTCGTGGGTTGCCCTGGCCGGGCTGCTCCTGGTGGTGGGCGGGATCGTCGACGCGGTCGAGAACACCCTGCTGCTCACCGCATCGACGAGCGGGAGCGCGTCCTCGGTCGACCTGGGGCACGCCCTGGCGCTCCCCAAGTACGCGCTGGGCGGCCTCGGCTTCCTGCTGTCCCTGCGCGCCGTGTGGCTCGCCGTTCGGGCCCTGCGACGCTCCGGAGTCGGCGGGTGAGCCCCCGGGTTTCGATGGCCGAGGCGGTGCGGGAGGTGGCCCGTCGCGACCCGGCCCTTGCCGGCGTGATCCGCCGGTCCCCACCGATCCGCCTGCGGGGCACCCGCGACGAAGCGGGCCATTTCGCCGACCTCGTCGAGTCGATCATGTACCAGCAGCTCGCGGGCAGGGCCGCCGAAGCCATCCACGGCCGGTTCGTGGCCGCCGTGGGCGGGGTGGCGACTCCGGAGGCCGTCCTCGCGACGCCCGAGGCGACGATTCGCGCCGCGGGCGTGTCCGGGGCCAAGGCGGCGGCCGTGCGGGACCTCTCCGCGAAGGTCCTGGACGGCAAGGTGCCGTTCGAGGGCATCGGCCTGCTCTCCGACCAGGAGATCGTCGAGCGCCTCGTACAGGTCCGGGGGATCGGGCGATGGACCGCCGAGATGTTCCTGATCTTCCGCCTCCGCCGCCTGGACGTCTGGCCGGTGGACGACCTGGGCGTTCGGTCCGGCTGGGCCATCGCGCACGGGCTTCCGGCCAATCCGACCGCGAAGGCCCTGGAGCCGGAGGGTGAGCGGTTCCGCCCGTTCCGGACCGTGGCCGCCTACTACTGCTGGGAGGCGGTGCATCTGTCCCGCGAGTCCCAAACGCGGTAGTTTCTCCCCCACCGTTCCGATGAGGAGGCGATGCCCGTGAAGCCCGTCCGCGCCGCGCTCGTCGGCCTCGCCGTGCTCGTGACCTCGCTCTTCGCGGGATCCGTGCCGGCGTTCGCCGCGACGATCCACGTGGGACCCGGCCAGTCCATCCAGGCGGCCGTCGATTCAGCACAGCCCGGCGACACCATCGTGGTCGCCCCCGGCGTCTACCAGGAGAGCGTCGAGATCCGCGAGGACGACCTCACGATCCTTGGCGCCGGCTCGGGCGAGGGCGGCACCGTCCTCGAGCCGCCGGCGACCGTGGACAACGTCTGCACCCAGAACGCCGGCGGGCTCGCGGGGTTCTGCGTCGTCGGGACCCTCGACTCCGATCCGCCCGAGCCCTTCGAGCCCGGCGGGCCCGTCGTGCTCGACACGGTCATCGAGGGCTTCCAGATCCGCGGGTTCGAGAGCGGCGTCCTGCTGTACCGGGCGCGGTTCTCCCGTCTCGCCGACCTCGGTCTGGTCGACAACGACGAGTACGGCCTGTTCTCCGTGGACTCGCAGAGCACCCGGATCACCGATTCGTCGGCGACCGGAAACGGCGAGGCCGGCTTCTACATCGGCGACACGCGCAACTCGGCCGCGGGGATCACCGATAGTGTCGCCACGGGCAACGGCATCGGCATCTTCCTGCGCGACGCCACGCAGGGCCGTGTGTCCGGCAACATCGTGCGCGACAACTGCGTCGGGCTGATGGCCCTCGACACCGGCAGCACGCCGATCGGGGTGAACCGGTGGGTGATCCGCGGCAACATCTTCAGCCGCAACAACGCGGTGTGCGCGGCCAACGAGCAGAGCCCGCCGCTGTCCGGCGCCGGGGTGGTCCTGATCGGGGCCCGCAAGACCATCGTCTCGGGGAACCAGGCCAACAACAACCGGCCGGCCGGTCCCTCGTTCGTGGGCGGAGGGATCATGCTGGCTTCGGGCGAGGACGCCGGCGGAGCGGTCCCGACGGGGAACCGCGTGAACGGCAACACCGCGCACAACAACAGCCCGGCCGACCTCGTCTACGACGGCTCGGGCAGCAACAATCAGTTCGCCGACAACGACTGCGGAAGCTCGCAGCCGAGCGGGCTCTGCGGTTGATCTGAGCGATCCGACCGACGGCCCCGCCCCGTCACGGGGCGGGCCGTTCGGCGTCTAGAACCCTCGTGCGTCCTGCTTCAGCGCGGTGTCGACGGCCAGGGCGGCCGCGACGACGAGCCGGCGCAGTGGGTCCTCGAGCTCCCGGTGGATCTGGAGCACGTAGTTGTCCGCCGTGGTGAACATCGTCTTCGCGAGGCCCTCCCAGGTCTTGGTGATGCGCGCGACCTCGGTCCCGGCCGGGTCGAGGATGGCGAAGTTCCACGCCCGCCAGTTCTCGCCCTGGATCGTCCCCAGGTTGCGCCCGTCGACCTCGAGCGAGAAGCGGATCTTGCCGATCACGTTCTGCTGCACGATCTGGCCGATCTCGGTCCCGGCGGCATCGCTCACGATCACGCGGGACTTGACCAGCTTGGCCGGACGGGTCAGGCCCAGCACGGCGCGGCCCGACATGTCCACGATCTCCAGGCGCGTGGTCAGGAACTGGTCGACCTTGGTCAGGGCCCGCAGCACCTTGCGGGCGGCGGACTGCCCCACCTGGCGAACCGCGCCGATCTGGGTGCCGGCCCGGTCGTAGACGGCGTACTCGTTCGTGAGCTCCAGGACCTTCGCCTTCTGGTTCACGACGAGAATCGGCTCGGTGAACAGGGAGCCTCCGCCCGGCGCGTAGCCGGCGGCGCCGGCGACGTGGACGTCGCGCACCACCTTGTCCGTGCGGCGGTTCACGGCCGGCACGTGGTCGCTCGGCGTGTCGGTCCGAACGTCGGTGCCGTCGGACACCTTCTCGGTCCAGCGCCGCCCGTCCCAGTAGCGGTGCGCGAAGCGGCCGTACGGGTCGGCGTACCAGCCGGGGATCGGCGAGTCGGGAGCCATGCCCGAAGGGTAGCAAGGGGGGACCGTTATCCTGTGCCCGCCAACTCGACAACTCGACCACGCGAGGACCGGAGGCTCCCATGGGCATGCTCGACGGCAAGGTCGCCGTGATCACCGGCGCGGGGCGCGGCATCGGCCGCGGCGAGGCGCTCCTGTTCGCCCGGGAGGGCGCCCGCGTCGTCGTCAACGACGTCGGCGGCGAGTGGGACGGGACCGGCGCCGACTCCCGGCCCGCCTCCGAGGTCGTCGAGGAGGTCCGGGCCGCCGGCGGCGAGGCCGAGGCCCACTTCGAGGACATCTCCGACCCGGAGGGCGCGGCGTCGCTCGTGAAGCTGGCCTTGGACACGTGGGGGCGGCTGGACGCCGTCGTGAACAACGCCGGGATCCTCCGCGACAAGATGATTTTCAACATGACCGTCGAGGAGTGGGACGGGGTCATCAAGGTCCACCTGCGCGGGCACTTCCTGGTCACCCGCGAGGCATGCATCCACTGGCGGGGCCTGGCGAAGGCCGGCGAGCCCACCGCGGGGCGGATCGTGAACACCTCCTCGACCTCGGGACTGCTCGGCAACGTCGGGCAGTCGAACTACGGCGCCGCCAAGTCGGGGATCGCCTCGTTCTCCCAGATCGTGGGTATGGAGATGGGGAAGTACGGGGTGACCTGCAACGCGATCGCCCCCGGTGCGCGGACGCGGATGACGGAGCGGACGTTCGGCGACCTGTCGGTCCCCGAGGGACAGTTCGACGCCTTGGCGCCGGAGAACGTCGCCCCCCTGGTGGCGTTCCTGTGCACCGACGAGGCGCGCGGCATCACCGGCCAGGTGTTCGGCGTCCAGGGCGGGACGATCCAGCTGTATCAGAGCTGGACCGTCGTGAACGAGCTCCACAAGGACGAGCGCTGGGAGGTCGGGGAGATCGCCGCCCGCGTGGACGAGCTGTTCGCCAACCGGCCCCGCCAGTACACCGCGAACGTCTCGTCGTTCCGCGAGTCGATCGGCATCGGCGAGTGACCCGTCTGTACGCCGGCCCCGTCGACCTGTTCGACGGCACCGGACCGAAGCCAGAACGGAAGCGCGGCGTGCTGATCGAGGACGGCCGCTTCACGTGGGTCGGCCCGCACGCTCGTGCGCCGAAGGAGGCCCGCGAGGCGTCCGCCCTCGACGCCGAGGGGGCGTTCGTCTCGCCCGGCCTGTTCGACTGCCACGTGCACCTGTGCTTCGACGGCGAGGCCGACTTCCTCGCGGAGGGCCGGGTGTCCGAGGCGACCGCGGCGATCAAGGCGGCCCGGAACGCGGAGCGGCACCTCGCGAGCGGGATCACCACCGTGCGCGACCTGGGAACGATGGGCTCGGTGGCCGTCGACGTGGGACGCGCGGTCGAGGAGGGCCGGGTCTCGGGCGCGCGGGTCATCGGCAGCGGCCGGGCTCTCACGATCACGGGCGGCCACGGGTGGAACTCGTTCGCCGAGCAGGTGGACGGAGCCGAGGGCTTTCGGTCGGGGGTTCGCCGCCAGGTCAAGGCCGGTGCCCGGTCGATCAAGGTCGTCGCCACCGGCGGGGTCCTCACGCCGGGCGTGACCCTCGACTTCGTCTCCCTCACCGACGAGGAGCTCGCCGCCGCCGTCGATGAAGCCCACCGGTGGAATCTCCCGATCGCCGCCCACGCCCACGGGGAGGAAGGGATCGTCCGCGCGGCGCGGGCCGGCGTCGACTCGATCGAGCACGGCTCGGTCGCCTCGGCCGCCACGATGCGGGTCCTCGCGGAGCACGGCACGTTCCACGTCCCCACGTTCGCCGCCCACGCGGGCATCGTGGGGCACCCGGACGAGGTCGCCCCCTACGTCCTGGAGAAGGGCCGGCAGATCTTCGAGGCCGCCAAGACCGCGTTCCGCAACGCGGTCAAGGCGGGCGTCCGCCACGCGGTCGGCACCGACGCCGGCACGCCGTTCAACCGGCACGGGCGAACCCCCGACGAGATCGTGCGGATGATCGAGACCGGGTTGTCCCCGGCGAAGGCGCTCCTCGCCGCGACCTCGAACGCCGCCGCGCTGTGCCGCGTGGACGACCGCCTGGGAACGATCGAGCCGGGCAAGCTCGCCGACCTGGTGGTGTACCGGGAGGACCCGCTCCAGGACGTCACGGCTTTCACCCGCCCGGCGCTCGTGATCAAGGAGGGTGTCCTAGCCGTCGACGGGGGCTAGCTGGTCTCCGCGGGCGCTTCGTCGTCCTCGTCGGTGCCGCGCGAGGCGAGGGGGATGGCCAGGCCGTACGCACCCCAGATCAGGAACAGCGGCCACGACGTCTCGAGGACCCCCGCCATCAGCAGGAATCCGGCCCCGGTCACGGCCATGAACAGCAGCAGCCACCCGATGCGCACGGCCGCAGCCTAGCGAAGAATCTGTCCCGGAGGTGTCGAATCCCGCGCCGGCCGTTCGTCGTTGGGGTGAAGGCGACCGAAAGGAGGGGCCGTGAAGTACCTGCTCCAGATCTGGAGCGACGAGGGATCATCGGGCGAGTCTGCCCCCGAGGCCATCGCGGGGATGTTCGAGGAGTACGGGAAGCTCACCGACGAGATGCGGGCCGAGGGCGTGTTCCTGGGCGGCGAAGGCCTGCAACCGACCTCGACCGCGACGAGCGTCCGGGTGCGCGAGGGAGACGTCTCCGTGATCGACGGACCGTTCGCGGAGACGAAGGAGCAGCTGGGTGGCTTCTTCCTGATCGAGTGCGCGGACCTCGATGGTGCGATCGCGTGGGCGGGCAAGATCCCCGGCGCACGGGGCGGAACCATCGAGATCCGACCCGTGGCCGAGTACGAGCCGCGGCGAGCCTGAAAACAGAAAGGGGAGTGCGATGCCGAAGTTCCTGTTGACGATCTACGACGACGAGTCCCGGTGGGCGACCATGACTCCCGAGGACGGCGCCAAGGCCATCCAGGCCTACCGCGAGTACTCGGACGAGGTCCAGGCAAGCGGCGCGTTCGTGGCCGGCGAGGGCCTGCAGCCGACGATGACCGCCAAGACCGTGACCTCCGAGGGCGTGACCGATGGTCCGTTCGCGGAGACGAAGGAGCAGCTCGGCGGGTTCTACCTGCTGGACTGCACGGACGAGGCCGAGGCCGTCGAGTGGGCCGGGAAGGTCCCGAGCGTCGTCCACATGCGCGGCACCGTCGAGGTCCGTCCCGTCCAGGAGTTCCCGACGGAGGAGTGACCGGCGAAGGGCGTCCCGCGCGAGGGTCGGTCGACCGCCTGTTCCGGGAGGAGTCCGGACGGGCGGTCGCCATCCTCATCCGCGTCCTCGGGGACTTCGACCTGGCCGAGGAGGCGGTGCAGGAGGCCTTCCTCGTCGCGCTCGAGCGATGGCCGCGCGAGGGAACCCCGGATAACCCCGGCGCGTGGATCACCACCACCGCGCGGAACAAGGCGATCGATCGGCTCCGGCGGGAGCGGCGGCTGAGTGAGAGGGTCGCTCAACTGCGCGACCTCGTCCCCGGGACCGACTCGCCGCTGGAGGCGAACGTGCACTCGATCCCCGACGACCGGTTGCGGCTGATCTTCACGTGCTGCCATCCGGCCCTCGCCCCCGAAGCCCGGGTGGCGCTGACCCTCAAGACCCTCGGCGGGCTGAAGACGGGAGAGATCGCCCGGGCGTTCCTGGTTCCCGAGGCGACCCTCGCGCAACGGCTGGTCCGGGCCAAGCGAAAGATCCGCGACGCGGCGATCCCGTACCGGGTGCCCGAGGACCACCTCCTGCCCGAGCGGCTGGCCTCGGTGTTGACCGTGCTCTACCTGATCTTCAACGAGGGGTACGCGGCGACGGTGGGGGAGGCCCTCGTCCGCCGCGAGCTCGGCGCGGAGGCGATCCGGCTGGGGCGCGTGCTCGCCTCGCTCATGCCGGACGAGCCCGAGGCGATCGGCCTGCTCGCGCTGATGCTCCTGCAGGACTCGCGCCGCGACGCGCGGGTCGGTCCCGGCGGCGAGTTGGTGCTCCTCGAGGACCAGGACCGAGCCCTGTGGGACCCCGCCGAGATCGAGGAGGGCCTGGGGCTCGTGGAGCGCGCTGCCCGGCTCGCACCCGCCGGCTCGTACGTCCTGCAGGCCGCGATCGCGGCCGAGCACGCCCGGGCGGCGGCGTCGGAGGCGACCGATTGGCGGGCGATCGCCGGCCTGTACGGGCGCCTGGCGGCCCTGCGTCCCTCGCCCGTCGTGGAGCTGAACCGGGCGGTCGCGGTGGCCATGGCGGCCGGGCCCGGTGCCGGGCTCGCCATGATCGACGCTATCGCGGGCCTCGAGGACTACCACCTGTTCCACGCGGCGCGGGCCGACCTCCTCCGGCGCCTGGCCCGACCCGACGAGGCGGCGGAGGCCTACCGCCGGGCGATCGCGCTGGCGGACAACGCCGTCGAGCGGACCTTCCTCGAACGCCGGCTCGCGGAGGTCGGCGCGGGCCGGTAGCGCCACCGGTCGCCCGACCGTTTCGAGGCAAATCCCGGGCATGTCAGACCCCCCCTCTACAGTGATCGAGACCGGGTCCCCGAGGAGGTCTGCATGCTCGTTGCGCTCATCGTGCTCGGCGTCGTGGCGGTGCTCGCCCTCGGCGCCCTCGTCGTGCTGGTCCGTCGCCCCGCCTCCGTCTCGGCGACGGGCTCGGTCGCCGTCATCGACCCCGCCCTGCAGGCCGAGGTGCGGGCCCAGGCCACCCGCCTCGACCGGCTCGCGGACGGGCTGAACCAGACGGGGGCGGGCCAGGAGGCCATGCGACGGGGGCTCGAGCAGACTCGCGGGATGGTCGCCGAGATGCGGGCCCGCGAACAGGAGCGGCGCATCCACGAGGAAGAGGCCCGGGCCACCCTCCAGCGGCTCGAGGCCACGTTCCTCGGCGCGGCCAGTCGGGGCCGGGTCGGCGAGAACGTCGTCTGGGAGGCCCTGCAGACGCTGCCTCCCGACATGGTCGACACGGGCTTTCACGTGAACGGCAAGACCGTCGAGTTCTCGCTGCGCCTGCCGGACGGCCGGCGTCTGCCCGTGGACTCGAAGTGGGCCGGCGTGGCCGAGCTGGAAGCGCTCGAGGTGGCCCAGGGCGAGGACCGCACCCGCCTCGCCCGCGTCCTCGAGAAGCTCGTGGCCGATCGCGCCAAGGAGGTCGCCAAGTACCTCGATCCGTCGGTGACCACGCCCCTCGCCGTGGCCGCCGTCCCCGACGCCGTGTTCGCGGTCGTCCGCCGGGCCCACATCGACGCGTACGCCTGGGGCGTGCTGATCGTTCCGTACTCGACGGCCCTTCCGGTCCTCCTCGCCCTGTACTCGCTGTGCTGCCGCATGAGCGCGGACGGGGCCGACGTGGGCGCGCTGGTGACCGAGGTCGCCTCGTCCCTGGACGGGATCGAGCGGGCCCTGGAGAACTCGGTCGAGCGCTCGGCCAAGATGGCCCAGAACGCGGCGGCCGACATCCGCAGTCACCTCGGCCGGGCCCGCGGCGCCCTCGGCAGGGCCCGCCTCGAGGAGGCCCCCGACGTCCCCGCCCTCCGCGCCGTCGACTGAACCCGGGTTCGTGTTACGGCCGAAGGGTCAGGTGGGGGCACGGCTGTCTCCGGGTACGGGTCCTCCCGTCGGCTGACGGGTCCTCCCGCACCGGGAGCGCCGTGCCGCAATCACAGCCATCGCCACGAACCAACACCGCAGATATCCCACGCGTTGCTTGGCCTTTCGGACGCGTCGGTGGCGTCTACCGCGCGCGGGGAGTGGAAGGGTCCGACCTCAGCTGCGCGGCCGCCGCCCCCGACCTTCCAACGTGCTGAGCGCGAGGGATACGCTGCGGGGGATGGAGTTCGAGGAGGCGCTTCGGGAGCTGGGGTTCGTGCGGGCGGATGAGCGGCCCGTCACGAGGGGGTCGCGGATCTATGCGATGCGGCCGAACCGGTTCCTCACGTACTCCGTGCATACCTACGCGGACGGGACCGCACTGTTCACGTTCGAGCTCGCGATCGGCGAGTACCTGTCCACCGTCGGGTTGCAGGTGGGTTCGGACGAGCACCTGAATCAGTTCCTGTATCCGCGCATGGATGTTCGCGGCACGCAGGACGCGGCGTGGCTGGCGGACGCCATCGATCACGCGGAGGCGTTGCTCGGCGCGGTCGATTTCGTCGACTCGGCGCCCGGCGATGACAACGATCCACCCGAGTCGACGTTCGGACGCCACGGGCCCGGCCCCTGACCGGGGCGTTTGCCGGAATCGCGGCAGCGGGCGTACAACCTGCTCGTGGCCCTGACCATCGCCGTCGCGAACCAGAAGGGCGGAGTGGCGAAGACGACGACCGTCGCCGCCCTGGGCGCGGCGCTGGCCGAGCAGGGCCGAAGCGTCCTGCTCGTCGACCTCGACCCCCAGGCCTGCCTGACCTACAGCCTCGGCTTCGACCCCGACGACCTCGACCCCACGATCCACGACGTGCTCGTCGGCAGGAACAAGGCGAGCGACGCGATCCTCGACGTCGAGGAGGAGAAGCTCGCCGTCCTCCCGGCGAACATCGACCTGGCCGGCGCCGAGGCCTACCTGTTGATGCGCACCGGCCGCGAGTACGCGCTCCGGCAGGCCCTCGAGGCTTCCAACGGGTTCGACGTCGTGCTGATCGACTGCCCGCCGTCCCTCGGCGTCCTGACCATCAACGGGCTCACAGCGGCGGACGAGGTGGTGATCCCCATGCAGTGCGAGACGCTCTCGCATCGGGGGGTCG